>CAZFME010000026.1:8430-20899 GCA_964520055.1 uncultured Clostridia bacterium | reverse complement strand
TCATAAGATTGTATTCTTTCTTGATATAATAGACAATGGCTTCATCCATTTCATCGCCACCAACACGAATTGATCTACTGGTAACGATACCACCCAATGAGATAATAGCAACTTCGGTAGTGCCCCCACCAATATCCACCACCATGTTTCCTGCGGGTTCATGGACTTGAAGACCTGCACCTATAGCTGCCGCCATAGGTTCTTCAATCAAATAAGCTTCACGTGCTCCTGCTTGAAGTGTAGCATCAATTACCGCCCTTTTTTCAACTTCGGTTACTCCCGAAGGCACACCCACAACTACCCTAGGTTTTATAAATGTCCTGCTTTTTAGTGATCTTGATATGAAGTATTTCAACATACTCTGAGTTACGTCGAAATCAGCTATGACACCGTCCCTCATCGGCCTGATAGCCACTATATTACCGGGAGTACGGCCTATCATCAGCTTGGCTTCTTCGCCGACGGCCAGAATTGCTCCGGTATCCCGGGCAATAGCGACAACTGACGGTTCCTTAAGAGCAATACCCTTTCCTTTAACATGTACCAGCGTATTGGCCGAACCTAAATCAATGCCCATATCCTTTGAAAATATATTTAAAAAACTCATCAATTTTTCCCCTTTCTGGTGCCTCAGCTTTTTTCATTAAATTGTTGTATAGATTTCTACATCAGACCTTTTTCTTTAAGGCTAAGAATAGAATTGTTGCCAATAACTATATGATCTAATACATTTATACCGAGAATTTTACCGGATTCAACCAACCTTGCAGTCACCTCAACATCTTCTCTGCTCGGAGTTGGGTCCCCGCTTGGGTGATTATGAACTAATATAACAGACGCGCTACTTCTTCTAATGGCCGGCTTGAAGACCTCCCTAGGGTGTACTATAGAAGAATTAAGACTGCCTATGGAAATTTCTTCAATAGATATAACATGATTTTTTATGTTCAATAGGATTGTTTTGAAATGTTCTTTTTCTAAAAATCTCATTTCTTCCATGAGCAGGTCTTTTACATCCAATGGACTTGTTATGGTAACCTGTTGACCTCGATTATATGCTGATATCCTTCGACCTAGCTCGACTGCCGCCTTTATCTGAGCTGCTTTAGCAGGCCCAATGCCCTTTATCTTTGATAGCTCCTCCATACTGGAATCAACCACATAGGCAAGCCCGCTCTTTCCTCCATCACCTTTCAAAATCCGCTGGGCAAGAACCAATGCCGACTCTGCACGAGTCCCAGTCCTTATCAAAACAGCCAAAATCTCAGCATCACTTAAAACTTGAGCCCCATATCTGTGTAAGCGTTCCCGTGGGCGTTCTTCCAGCGGTAAATCTTTCATTAAGATGTAGTTTCCCAACAGTCGTAGCCCCCTAAATCAGAGTATTTTGATGTCAAATTGCGCAAGCATTGAGTTTAATTTAAAAAGTGGCAATCCAACTATATTATAATAATCACCCTCGATTTTCTCAACAAGTAATGCACCTTTTCCTTGGATTGCATAAGCTCCTGCTTTATCCATGGGTTCGCCGGTTTTTATATAGTTTTGTATCTCAAGACTGTCAAGATCTTTAAATTTAACCCGGCTCTCCTCGAATTCATTTATATAATGCTTTGTAGCAGCATCTACAAGGGATAATCCCGTAAAAACCCGATGCCAGCGTCCACTCAAGAGATGTAGCATTTCTTTCGCTTCCCGTAATGTGGTGGGTTTACCCAAGACTTCATTATCTAAAACCACTATGGTATCAGCGCCAAGGATCAACCCTTTATCGTGTTTCTTGGCAACAGTCATGGCTTTTTGAAAAGCCATATCAGCTGCTAAATAGCCAAAATCCATTTCGTAATTTAGGTCTTCGTCAAGACAACTTGGTTCCACAGAAAACTCAAGACCTATTTGGGTCAAGAGCTGCTGCCTTCGCAAAGAAGCCGAGGCCAAAATTATACTCTTACACATAACTTGGTCCCTCACTACATTCGCTGGTATAAAAGAATGGCTATAATAAGTCCAAATACTGCTGCCAGATTTAAACTTACATCAAAGCCAAAGGTGATATTTATAATGCCTAAATCCAGCTTGGTTGTGGATAATCCTATACTCCTGCCCTGGTTTAAAATCGGGGCGAAACTGCCTAAAACCTGGCCCAAGACACCCCCAATTACCAAACCCACTATTAATATTATAACCAATATTATAGGACTACGATAATTCCGTTTCATTTTTTATTTTTTCCTTTCCTAAAAAATCGATTTTTATAAGGGTTTTCGAAAGATTTTGTTTTACAAAATTAGCTACCAAGCCAGTGAATAAACCGGTGAAAAGACCTGTTATCATCAAAAATGGCAGATATGCATAAAGTCCAAAAGTAGAAAGGGTGAGGCTTGCTACAGTCACTTGAATGAAATTATGGGTAACTCCGCCTAAAATGCTTATTCCTACCAAACTGAATGTATTTTTAAAGTTACTATGTGCCAATGCCATGACTATGATACTCAAAACCGCCCCAGACAGACTGTAAAGCAGACTTGAAAGGGACCCTGCCAACATCGCTCCGATAATGCATCGCAGTATACTAACCATAAGCCCCTCTTTTAAACCATAGATTACTACGGTCAGAAGGGATATGATGTTGGCAAGACCTAGCTTTGCTCCCGGTACAGGAAAAGGCACCGGTATCGTATTTTCAACAATGTATAGCCCAATACCGAAAGTTACAAGAAGTGAAAGAAGTATCATTTTGCGGTGCTTTTGCAACTCAATTCATCCTTTAACTAGGAATACATTTTAAAAGCTTACTGCATCTACATCCTCTTTGGCCGATTTTTTACTTTCAATTTTTATCACCATTCTATTGGGAAGACATACAATCATCTGACCCGGGCGACTGATCCAATTCTGTCTTACACAATCTTTGTCGGGACAATCTGCATATAACATCCGGACCTTGTCTCGGTTAATTTCCACTATATTTTCTCCATTGGCTACCGGCACGGTTAGCTTAAGATTCGGGCCGTCTTCCCCCAAAGAAACTTTTTGATAAAGCTTTCCATCAACTTCTATTAAAACATAAGTTTTGCCGCCGGCAAAACCATAGACCTGGAAACCTATAAATATTAAAAAGGCTGCCATTAATATTGAAGCAATTAGTATTTTGTCACCTTTTGTAATCATATCGATCCCTACTTGCTTGAATCTACACTTAGTGTAACATTTTATTCCATTCAAAACAAGTGGAAAAATTGACTATAAAAGCTGTTAAGAGCCAAGTCAAATTCTGTGGGAAAACAGAATTTGACTTGGCTCTTTACACATAAAAATCAATCTTTAGAATCCTTATTTGCGCTTTCTTCTAAAACCCTTGCCAGTATCTTCTCTTTTCTACTCAAATGAGGAACATAGTTTTCTCCCCATTTAAAAAAGCCCTTCAACGTTCCCAAATTTTTACCGCCACGCTCTTTTCTCTCAAGCCTGTTGTTTTTGGTTCTATATTTCATGTTTTCGTTTCACCCTAATTTTAAGCTCAGTCTTCCACATCATAACCGGCATCTTCTACCGCCTGTCTCATATCATCGAGATTCACTTCGGATGGGTCATAAGATATTTCTACTTTACCCTCCTTTATTTTTGCTTCAACTTTGGAAACTCCGGGCAATACACCAATGGATCTTTCCACAGCTTCTTTACAATGGCCACAGGCCATAGCCGAAACTTTCAGTGTGATATCGGACCTGGCAGGTCCGTGATCGCAGCATTTTGGCATTATTAAACCTCCCTTTTTTAAAATAGTATTCTTGATTTCGGCATGGAAAGTTACTACGGTGAAGAGTTCCTACACTAAAATCATTCTTAAAATATAGATTTCCCCTAATCAGTCATAAAATACTATAGCACTTACACTATAACTATTTTTCATCTGCCATAATTTCATTTTTTATTGTATACTAATATTGTATAAGATTATGGAACCATTTCATGATTATATACGTCATTTCTTATGAAAGGGTTTTAGGCAAATGAAACTTTTCAGCATGGTAGAGCGCTCCAGAAATCAAGACAGTAAGGCTTTCCAAGTATTATTCGAGTTATTCTACGAGGATGTATATAGAACATCATATTTTATTACACGAGATCCTTCCCTTGCCGAAGACGCAACTCAAGAAGCCTTTTGCAAAGCCTTTCAAAAACTTGATACTTTGAGAGAGTCAAAGAAGTTCGGACCTTGGGTCAAGTCAATAGCAGCTCGCTCTGCCGTTGATATCTTGCGTCAAAGGCAGCATCTTACCGTAGTGGAAGATATTACGG
Source organism: uncultured Clostridia bacterium (assembly GCA_964520055.1). GTDB lineage: Bacteria > Bacillota > Thermosediminibacteria > Thermosediminibacterales > Tepidanaerobacteraceae > DUNY01. The sequence continues at coordinate 16,597 of CAZFME010000026.1, read as the reverse complement.
GGTTTTCTCAAGATGATTATATAAACAATATACCCCAGTTATTACCGGAAAATGAAGTAGTAAAGCATGAACTTCAAGCACAAATAAAAGAAGCCATTTATGCCTTAAGTCCAATACACCGACAGGTAATAGTAATGAAATACTATTTGAGCCTTAACACACGAGAAATTGCCGATACTCTTAATTTACCGATAGGTACCGTTAAATCTAGATTATATAGAGCCCTGAGACAATTGGAAATTTCATTGCAGTCTGAAAACAATTATATCGGTGAGGAGGGAAGCTTGAAATGAAACCTGATGATATTACTCTAAAGTGCTTGATACAAGAAGCTTTAAAGGAAGAATCGGAAAGTATGTTTATCCCTCCATCACAGCACATATGGCAAAAAATACTATCAGACCGGCAAACGGCAAAAGTTATCTGCAAACCCTTTTATCAAAGATTTGATTCCCTCAAAGCTATTGCTTGCCTAGGTGTTATTGTTTTGTTCATTGGGCTTTTCATTGTCAATCAGCAGTCGGCAATTGCTATAAATAACAAAATCTTTAAAACCGTAGTCGACTTCTTTACAACATCGGAAACAACCGGCATTGTCAGTGTATCTATGAGCAGTAATCCCTCCCCTGCCCCTGATATGCCACCCCCGCCGCCGGATTGGCCACTGGATACTGGGGAGAAAGTAGTAACTTTAGAACAAGCCCGCTTAGAGGCGTCATTTGACTTTATACTACCTTCATTTTTACCAAAAGATGTCAGTCTCGATATCATAACTGTTTTAGACGGATTTAGAGTCAATCAATACTATCTCTCGGATAATAATAGACTTATAATCGAACAGCATCACATCCCCGGAGGTTTTGCCTCAAGTCATCACTTTGCCTCTGCTAAAGTAAAAAAAGTGCTTATTAACGGTGCCGAAGCAACGCTGGTAACTCAACACAACCCCTATACCGGCAAGAACGAAATTCATATACTATGGTGTCAGGATAATATAAACTACAGTATTCAAACAGACCTAGACCAAAGAATTGCTCTTAAGATAGCTCGATCCCTAAAGTAAAAAAGGAGCTGTTACACTTTAAACCGGTGATTTAGGTATGTAAACTCTTCTGAGGTGAAGATTACGGTAATCTATCCCTTTTAACCCTTTTAAGTAAGACCGTTGTTTATTCTAATAGCTGGCGGTCAAAGACCGCCCCTACAAGGGACAAACGTAGCAGGGACAGCGTACAAGTCGCACGCTGACGGGCACTCGGCAGGACGCAGAATATGCCTCACCCCTGCGTAGTACAGGACCATGTAGGGAACGGTCTTTGACCGTTCCAAATAACAGGTTTTGCTTTTAGGAGAGATGCCGTATCTTCACCGGAGTAACTTTCAACACTGAAATCACTGATTTAATTCGTTGTGCAATAGCGCCTTCTATCATTAAAGTTATTGTTCAGGTATTTCTTCCGGTTTTTCCTCTTGAACCTCTTCAGGTTTTATAATTCTTTCTATAACAAGATCGACTTTTTCCACTGTATACCCCGTAAGGGTTTCCACTTCACTGATAATCTTTTCTCTAGCTTTTTCAGCTACTTCGGGAATCTTAACCCCATATACAATGGTAACTTTTACTTCAAAGGATACGTTCCCCGCTGATTCTTCAAATTCAGTCGGATCAGTTTTCTTTACCGATATCTGGGGTGCAAATCGGTCTACAAACATCCTGGTAAAGCCAGCAAGACCTCCCTTTCGTTCCTGCTTGTAGACTTCCTCGACTTTGCGCATGGCTTCTTTAGCAATCTCAACAAAAACTGAATCGTTTATAAAGGTTTTGCCACCCATCGGATTAACCCCTCCTTTATGATAAAATATTTGCTTAATTATATATTCGCTGTGAACTGTAAATAAACCTCTTTATTTTTTTTAGCATTTGAAATATTTTTTAAAGGATTTTCCCTTTTTATAGAGAATTTATATCTTAAACTAAGCTGTAAAATTTATAATCATAAGGAGATAGATTTATGAAATACATTGATTTGAGAAGTGATACAATAACTTTACCAACAGAGGAAATGCGAGATGCAATTTATCATGCCCGAGTTGGGGATGATGTATACGATGAAGATCCTTCCATTAATCGCCTGGAAAAAATAGCTGCCGATATATTCGGAAAAGAAGCGGCTTTGTTTGTATCTAGTGGCACTCAAGGCAATCAGATTTGTGTAATGACACATACTCAGCCCGGTGATGAAATCATTCTTGAGGAAAAAAGTCATATTATAACCTATGAGGTAGGCGGTATAGCTCGGCTTGCGGGAGTGCAGGCCAGGCTTCTCCGGAGTAAGAAGGGTATAATGGATCCCTTAGATATCGAGGCAGCTATACGTGAAGAAGATATTCATCAACCGCGAACTCGGCTGATTTGCCTGGAAAACACCCATAACCGAGCAGGTGGTACCGTTATCCCTTTGAATACACTCAATAGCACATATGAAGTGGCAAAAAGGCATAATATCCCCATCCATATGGACGGAGCCAGGATTTTCAATGCAGCAACATATCTGAATGTACCGGTAAGGCAAATCGCCGATTACACTGACTCAGTAATGTTCTGTCTTTCAAAAGGTTTGTGTGCTCCAGTGGGGTCTATAGTTGTCGGGAGTAGGGATTTCATTTGTAAGGCTCGAAAATTTAGAAAAATGCTGGGAGGCGGAATGCGACAGGCCGGTTTTTTGGCGGCTGCCGGTATTGTGGCACTGGAAAAAATGACATCAAGGCTCAATGAAGATCATGACAATGCACGGCTTTTAGCCCAGGGATTGAGCCGGATACCGGGTATTACAATAGATATGGATACAGTTCAGACAAATATTATCATATGTGATATAAGTGGCCTTAAAATGACCAGTGAAGAATTTTCAGCCAAACTCCATGAAAAAGGCATTTTAATAAACGGTGGAAACACATCGATGGTAAGATTTGTAACTCATTACTGGATTAAAAAAGAAGATATCGAAGCTACTTTAGAAGCTGTTGAGTCTATATAAAAGTATTTTATTGAAAGGAGGAACCATATCGGCATACGGACGGCCAATCGCCCACTTAAATCATTATACCGATATTGTTAAGCTCTGTAGTGTATAGTATAAGTTCATGTTTACATAATTGTTACGGCATGGTAAAAGATATAAATCGCATGTCCGTTTGACTACTATGGAAAAAATGTTTATTACGGTATGTAACCTTGTATTTCTCGTGTTTCTTATAACTACACTGTGGCGGCTTGATCTGATAAACACGATTTATATTGCACTTTCTCTGGCAATCATCATCTTTTGCAATGTAATACATCTACTTCAAAGGAAAAACGAAAATAATAAAATAGATGAGGTGGTAAGCCGCCTTAAAAAATTCAATGCAGGACTTTTAGGTCAGAACTTTGATGACATTCAAGGAGGCATGATGGTTGGCCTCTGTCAGGAAATCAATAATGTCACCCAAAATACGAGGCATCTTGTAGGAGAACTTTCCATCGCCTCTGAACAGTTACAGGAGTTATGTAAAAAATTTTCCACAGAAACTGACACTTCAGCTAAATCCTCACAAGAAATTGCCGAAACCATGAGCCATATCGCACAAAGGACAGACGGTCAGGTGAAGGCATGTAATACCGCCGTCAATGAAATTGCAAAACTAAGTGATCTTTCCAATCTCATAGCTTCAGAAACAACAAAGGTTGTCTTAGGCAATATAGAGGTTCAGAAATCTTTGCAGGAAACCCTTGAAATGATTGAAAACCTGGTCAATTCCATTGAACTGACTTCACAGGAAAACAGTGTTACTGCTGAAAGAGTACAAGCTCTGAAACAGGAAACGGATAAAATAGGTGGAATCATTATATCAGTTGAAAGCATCGCTCAACAAACAAACCTCCTTTCATTAAATGCAGCAATTGAAGCCGCCCGAGCCGGCGATGCCGGAAAGCAATTTGCCGTTGTTGCCGATGAGATAAGAAAGCTTTCAATAAATGCCCAAGCTGCAGCCGGAGAAATAAAAAATAATATTAAGGATATCAGTGGCAGAATTATAAAATTATCAGAAGAAATTGTATCCAGCTTCAATAAGGTCAAAAGAGAAGCAGAACAGGCAAATATTACAAAAAGCTCACTACAGACAACTTCACAGACAGTGGAAGATACCCTTGAATCCATGAATCATATAAATGAACTTACAAAAGATGAGGCTTTAGCCACTGACAATATTAAGAATTTAATCATGGATTTTTCATCTTTGACACAAAACATATCTTCAGCCTTCCAAGAAACTGCCGCTGTTTCACAAGAACAGGCCTCTATAATGAACAACATAAACAATACTACTGAAAGCCTCATGAAAGTATCATCCGAAATATACAGTTATGTGGAAAAGGTTCTACAAAAAAGCGAATATGATGTATCATCCGGAATAAAATTAAAAGTCCTGAATACGCTTAAAAAGTATTCTAAATCTGATGAAATGCTCTCATTGAAAAAAGAAAACCATCTTGATATTTTTAATAAACTTAAAAATGAATTTCCAGATTTTACGGGCATAATAACAGTCGATGAACATGGGAAAAGTATAGCAAATTCCAATCCTTCTGAAGTGACGGATTTTTCATTCAGAGATTGGTTTAAAGCTACAAAAACGGGACAGGATTTTACATCAAAAATGTATATTTCGGCTCTCACCGGAAAGCCTACCATTAATGTGGCTACCCCGATTCTTAAGGATAAACATTTTATTGGAGCTATCAGTGCCGGAATTTGCCTTAAGTAAAATTACCCATTAGTGTCCACTTATTTGTACACATGGATAACTAGAGAAACCCGTACCATATGCACAGTTTTTGTAATGTATAGAAAAATATAAAATTTGCTTAGTTATAGGCTTCCATGATTTTATGCTTCAACGGAAGCCTTTTTTTATAAAAACATCTTCCTCACTATATAAACTGAAGCTGCAAAACTAACGAAGTCAGCTAGTATCCCCAACGGGATTGCATAACGAGTTTTTCGTATCCCTACCGAACCGAAATATACCGCTATGATGTAAAATGTGGTATCACTCGAACCAAGCATGGTTGACGCCAATCTTCCTATAAATGAATCTGGACCGTGTATATCGAAAATTTCCATGGTCATACTCAAGGCTGCAGGCCCTGAAAGACTGCGAACTATAGATAAAAACAAAGCATCAGTAGGTGCTTTGATAACCTTGAGAATGGGTGATAAGACTTTTACAAGCACATCGACTGCCCCCGATTCTCTGAATATTCCTACAGCAACATATATTCCGATAAGGTAAGGTATAAGCTTTACAACCATCATAAACCCTTCTTGGGCACCTTCCACAAAAACCTCGAATATCCTGACTCTTTTTATGTGACCATATAAAAACACTATAAAAATCAATCCCGGTATAAACCATGAAAAACTTTGACCCAACATCTCGGCTGTCAATTCTATCTCCCCTTCCGGCAAAAGGTCCTAATAACCATATCTCCAAAAATAGCCGCCAAAGTGGAACAAGTGGTAGCAAACAGCACAGCTCCCATAATCTCAGACGGATTTTTAGACCCAGACGATGCCCTAAAAGCTATTAGTGTAGCTGGAATTAAAGTAACACTTGACGTATTGATGGCTAAAAAGGTGCACATTGCCTCAGAAGCAGTATCGGGATTATCATTGAGCTTTTGTAATTCCTGCATAGCTTTTAGACCAAAGGGAGTTGCAGCATTGCCAAACCCGAGTATATTGGCACTTAAATTCATTAAAATACAGCCTAATGCCGGATGACCTCTGGGTATTGATGGAAAAAGGCAACGAAAAAGCGGCGCTATTGCTCGGCTGAGGACATCTATGAGACCGGATTTTTCTGCCACCCTTGCAATGCCTAACCACAAGCTGACGATACCTATTAGTGTTACAGCCCTTTGCACGGCATTACCGGCTGATGTCATAGCAGCAGCCGTGACCACATCGATCTTGCCGTTTACAGCTGCTACTATAATACCTCCCAGAATAAAAAAAGAAAAAACATAATTCATGGCAGTGGCTTTGCCGTCCCTCCTTTTTATCAATCATGTATAATAACCAGGGTTCCCATAGGAACAGTTTCATAAAACCACGTGGCATATTCGTCTTTCAACCTGACACACCCGTGACTGGCAGGAATCCCAAGTTTTTTAAGCTCATCTTTAATAATTTCATTGTCTTTATTCCGTGGAACCGAATGAATTAAATAATTACCAGTAATTCTAACCCAGTATAACCCACCTTCTTGAATTCTTTCGGTCCAAAAATATTCACCTCGATCCTTTAAGGTAAAAAACCCCTGTGGTGTTCGGTTTTCAGAATCCGGAAGCCCTGCAGAAGTCACCATGGACTTTATGATTTTGCTGCCTCGATATACTGTAACTTTTTGAATTGGCCTGAGGTTTATCTCAACCCACCACTTATCATTCATATCCATGGTTATAAACTCAAAAGAGTGCGGTTCCATTTCCTCATCAAATATTGATTTGCCCGTTACCATCACACAATAAGCTTTACCTGGGATAAATACGGTATGTGGCTTAAAAGTAGCGGCCTTCCCTTCAATTCTCAAATCTCCCGTCATGCTGTCAACTTTTATATCAGCTTCCTTCATATCCTCATTAAAATTTATCCTAACAAGATTGTAAAGTTTCACATCTTTCTCGCCATTAGCGGGACTGGTCGCGGTCACCTTGGGCATATCAGCCACCTTAAATATGCGATGAAAATTCATCTTGCCGGCACTACCCTTAAGATTTGACACAAATCCATCAAATTTTATTTCATATTTTTTTCCGGAGACAAGCCGCTGTGCTGGCACAACTTCCAAACGACTGTAGTCTTTAAAAAGTCTTCCGTCCGCATTTATAATGTACCCCTGTCTTAAAGTATACTCAAAATCAGTAAAAAGACTCTTCTGCGGGTTCTCAATTTTTATCGGCGTGGAAAAGTCCAGTATGATCGGCCCCGTCCCCGGAACTATTGCAGAAAGCCCTGTGAGAAAAGGTGATATGCTAGCTCTGTAATTCACTTTTACAATCTTGTAAAGCCCCGGTATGGATGTTTTTAAAGGTCCTACATGCAACTTTATATTAAAGCCTTTTGGGAGATCCCTTTCCATGGCAAATATTTCCAAGGTTCTAGAATCAACCCAGCGAAAGCTTTTTATGATATCGGTGCCGGGCCTTTCGGAAATTAACTGCACTTTGTCAGCTATATCGTCCTGCTTGACAGAAATACAAAAATTAATTGTTATTTTCACAGCACCTGAGTTATCGAGCTGTTTTATAGTAACACTGCTTGAGCGTGAAAATAAAACCCATGCTCCAATTATTAAGATTAGAATTAAAAATGCCGGATATTTTCTCATCTTTGTAACCATTCCTTTCACTTGCAATTGGTTGATTCTACTATAGAAATCTTCGTTTTCATGGTCAGCACATAGTTATACATTGTTATAATCTAGAAACAATTAAATTTAAAATTGACTTTTTATAATAGAATCATGATTTATTTCTGTGTTTTTTAGTTATAAATCACAATAAACTTGGTTTTTTCCCTTTCTATAAATATCTATGAAAAAAAAACAGGAACTTTCCTGTTTTTTTATAAATGTCATGAAGACCACACCTTATCTGGCTTTTCTTAATATTATGAAATGCAATCCATCGGACAGAGAATGTTTATGCCAAAATGACACGGGAACCGTTCGTGTCACTTCCTCCTACAAAACAGCCCTTATCTTAAACAAAATAAAGATAAGGGCTGTTTTGTATCTACATTATCGATAGAATCTGTCATATTGTTTACTTCACTGATTCCTGATAATCATATATTATACGTGATACATCAGCAAGGGTCTGTAAGGATACCGCTTCCCATGCCTCATCGGTAAATATCGTTATTATATAGGGCCGCTTTCCAAAGACGATACCCACATCATGAAATTTATCATTTAGAGCACCCATTTTGTGAGCAACAATCATACCCTCGGGTAGATCTTGGGGAATTCCTTCACTGAAAATAGAATTTGCCATGTAATGAAGAACTTCATTGCCATATTCGGGCTTTTCTTTGCTGAAAACTAAGAGCCTGTCAAG
>CAZFME010000026.1:0-8420 GCA_964520055.1 uncultured Clostridia bacterium | reverse complement strand
TACCCATGTCTTCGGGAGTAGTTATGAAGAGCCCGTTATCCCCACCAGTGGCCTCAGCTCCCAGTGACTTCTCATAAGCCGTCAAGTTGTCCCGCCCTACGAAACTCAGCAGCATTTTCCAGGCCACATTGTCACTATACTCCAAAGAAAGCCGCGAAAGCTCCCTTATAGTATATTGACCTCCAAAGGGTTCGCCTTGAAGAATACCCGTGCCTTGAGCATAGTATTCCTGTGTATAGGTAAGTTTTGCCTCCAGATCTATTTTGCCTTGTGCCGCCAATTCATACACATATAAAATTAAAGGCATCTTTATAGTGCTGGCCGCCACGTATACCTTGTCGGATTCTATATCCAAAGTTTTACCTGTAGCCAGGTCTTTTACATATACGCTTACCTTCCCCGGTCTAGTGCTTATATAATTCTCCAGTTGTTTCTGCAGACCGTCATACTCCGGCAAATTTTCTTTCTGAATATCATTTGATGGTAACTTATAATCAAAAACGGTAGTTGTGGCTTCCGCTGAAGAATTTACCGGAACAGAAGCTGCCGACAAGATTAAGATAGTTACTAATAATGGTAACATATATAACTTTAATTTATTTAATAGTTTCTCTTTCATTTCACCCTCCCCCTTTAAAAATAGTTTCCATGAATCTGAAAGTATCACGTAGTGACAAAGGTGTCTAGTGTAGAGAGTAACTCCGGTAAAGACAACGGCACCTCTCCTCCCCAAATCAACTGTTGCTTTTAGAGGTCCTGCACTATACAGGAGCTTATGAAAATTCGGCATCCCGCCGATCCCCTTCAACATACAGCCCAAGCAGCCCTGCTTCGTTCGCCTAAGCAACAACGGTGTTGTTTAAAAGAGATATTTGTCATCATCTTTACCTTATAAGGATCTTCTAAGCTTCAATCGCCTATATTATAAGGGGGATGGGGCGAAAGGGCCATAGTAGGTTACTGGCTTTAAAAGCATAACCTTCCTCCTTTGGTATAAGGAGGAAGGTTATGTGAAATGGTTCTGAATATTTACGTCGGGTTTTTATTGATTCCTGTATAAGAAATTGTATCCGGCAAATCTTTTATAACTCCAGCACCCCGGGCAAAGATCAGTCCGGTGAGTAATAACCCAATTATGAATGTTTTGAAGGGTATGTGAGCTAAGGATTTCTACTTATGAGGAAAATGAAAATATTCATATACCGCTAGAGCCGCTTTCTTATTCATGCCCGGCACAAGTGCAAGTTCTTCAAGAGAAGCCTGCCTAATGCCTTCAAGACCGCCCAATTTCTTTAATAACGCCAATCGCCGGGCTTTTCCTATGCCTGGAATATCCTCCAACACTGAGCGAAGGTTTTGCTTACTCCTTAGAGTCCGATGAAAGCTCAGTGCAAAACGGTGTGCCTCGTCCCTTACTCGCTGCACTAAATAGAGCGCCTCGGAGTTTTCGGGCAATATAATAGGCTCGTCTTTGCCTTCCGCAAAAATATGTTCAAATTCTTCTGCCAAAGCAATTGTGGGAATATGGGACAAGCCCAATTCCTTCAAGGCCTCTCGAACATACTTGAGCTGCCCTTTTCCTCCGTCAATCAGAAGAAGATCCGGCAGCTCATTAAATTTTGCATCTCTGAAAAGGGCACGCTTAAACCGCCGCGTAACCGCTTCTTTCATGCTTTCAAAGTCATTTGGCCCTTCAACGGTTTTTATTTTAAATTTCCGGTAATCTTCCTTTTTAGGCTGTGCCCCTTCAAAAACTACCATGGACGCTACAGATTCAGTGCCCTGAGTATTGGAAATATCAAATGCCTCAATGCGATTTGGAGCAGCCTCCAAGTTTAAATACTGCTTCAATTCTTCAAGAGCTTCACGGTTTTTCAATATTTCCCGCTCTTTTTTACTCTCAATTTGGTCTAAATAGACTCGTGCATTTTCTGCCACCATTTCCGCTAATTTTTTCTTTTCTCCCCTTTTAGGAACATTTATATAAACCCTGGAATTTCTTTTACGGCTGAGCCATTCTATTATTGTTGCTTTATCATCTATATCTTCCGCAATTATGATTTCCTTAGGTATAAAATGAGCGTTATTATAAAATTGTTTGACAAAGGCTGTAAGAATCTCCCTCCGTTCAACGTCATCAGTGTTATGCAAAATAAAAGGTTCCCTCTCTACAAGTTTGCCTTCTCTGATGAAAAACACCTGAATACATACTGTCTCAATGTCTCTGGCCATAGCAATGATATCTTGGTCTACCATGTCTGTGGATACAATCTTCTGTTTTTCTAGCACTTTTTCCAATGCCGCAATCTGATTTCGAAGCACTGCAGCCTTTTCAAAGTCCAATTTATCAGCAGCATTCTGCATCTTGTCCTTTAACTTTTTTACCAAGGTCTCTTGCTTTCCCTCCAGGAACATTATTATATTTTTTATCATTTCATCATAATCTTCCTCTTGAATAAATCCCTGACAGGGGGCAAAGCAGCGCTCGATATGATAATTAAGACAGGGCCTCTCTTTCAGCGGAATTTGGCTAAGGTCCTTCTTGCAGTTTCGGATGGGAAAAACCTTGTTTATTACATCAATAGCCTCCCTCATAGCTCCAGCATTAGCATAAGGTCCAAAATAACGTGCTCTGTCTTTTTTTATCTTTCGAACAACTTCAATGCGTGGAAATGGTTGGTTTAATGTAATTCGAATATAAGGATACTGTTTATCATCCCGAAGTAAAATATTGTATTTAGGGCGGTTAAACTTGATTAGATTGCACTCAAGTATAAGTGCTTCAACTTCCGAATCTGTAACTATATATTCTATATCCTCTACCTTTGACATCATCGAAACAACTTTTAACGGAAGGTTTTTTGAGGACTGGAAGTAAGACCTCACCCTATTTTTAAGGGATACGGCCTTTCCTACGTAGATGATTTTGTTTCGCTTGTCTTTCATTATATATACACCGGGTTTTTCCGGGAAATCTGCCACTCTATCCGGGTTGAACATGAAAAAATCCCTCCCATCTATATTATATCAATAGAGAGGAGGGTTGTCATCAATGAACATGGTTCACATGTTCAAATCCCTCTTTTATAATATGAACAACATGGTCATCATCTAATGTGTAGTATACCTGTTTGCCTTCTCGGCGATATTTTACCAGATGAGCGGTCCTTAGCACTCTTAAGTGGTGAGATACGTTAGAAACGGTGGAATTTAGCAAAGCAGCTATATCACATACACAAAGCTCTTCTTGAGATAATAGATAAACGACTTTCACACGAGTTTCATCAGCTAAAACCTTGAAAAGTTCAGCCAAAGATGACATATCCGGTATTGTGTTTTTAAGCCTTTCCACTTTTTCTTCTTCGATGCAGAATACTTCACAAACATCTTTTTCTTCACTGCTTCTATCCTCCATGTTATCCTCCTTCCCTCCCTATCGCATCTAAAAGAATTATATCAAAATATGGGATACGTTTCCACGAGATTTCCTATATCACAAAACCATCACATTTACCACAAATTTTCACCAAAACTCAATGCTATAATAAATGTAAGCTTAAACAGCTTTTTTAAATCCCCCTTTTAACACTTTCGCTACAGCCCCCCTCCGGCAGGTTTATCCTGCCTTTTTTATTGCCTGCAGTTTGCTGCAAGCCTAAATCAGCGGATAATTTTTATAAATACAAGGCTCAATTTATACAGCCCCCACATAGGTAAAGCTAATGCCAGTTGCGATAAAACATCGGTGCTCTAATGTTTTTACGTTCCGATTATTAATTAATATCCCAGTTCTTTGTCTATTATCATTACTGTCATTTCTGTTTGGAAAGGCTTTCTGTCGATAATAGTAGTTATCCTACATATTCTATTCTCGCTGTTACAATCGGTACATTTGCCGGTGGTTACACAGGGTGTGTTAGATCCTAATCGTTTTGCATTCATAACAGCGCTTGTTTTAATTCTTTCCAATGCTTCGTCCAAATCTTTGACAATCTTATTAGTTCCACAAACAACGATAACCTTTTTAGGCCCAAATATCATAGAAGCAACCCTGTTTCCGGTGCCATCGGTATTTACCAGTTGACCTTTTTGAGTTAATGCATTTGTACTTGTTATATATACATCAGACAGTAAGGCTTCTTTTCTGGCCTTTTCTTGGTATTCGGAAGTATCTTCCAACCAGTGCCAAAAAACCCTGTTACCCCTTTGTATTAGCTTTTGAGCCATTCCCAAAGATTTAATGGTCAATGATCCTCCTATACCAACTACGCTATCCGAGGCAATCTCATCTAGCAGGGCCTCAACCGCAGAATCTATGCCGGTAGAATAACATGCTTGGATATTATTTTTCTTTAATGATTCAATTGTAGTCTTTACAATTTCCTTCACTTTAACACTTCCTTTTCAAGATTAGATAAGATTAATAATATATAAATTCTATATCACTTATGAATTATCCTCTTAAAAAATATTATACTGGTTTAATCGCTGTTTTTTTGATATACTTGTAAATATATTTATTTTTATTAAAACTTGCAATTTTTTTGAGGAGGCAAAAAAATGATTATTGGTGTTGTTAAAGAATTAAAGGAACAAGAAAATCGAGTAGCTATGACCCCTGCAGGTGTAGATACCCTTGTAGCCTGTGGCCATCGGATTCTCATTGAAAAAGGCGCCGGAGCAGGTGCCGGTTTTTCTGATGATAGTTACAAAGCCTCAGGAGCAGAAATCATAAATAGTGCCTCTGATGTATGGAAAAACAGCGAACTAATGGTAAAGGTCAAGGAGCCTCATGAATCTGAATATGAGTTTTTAAGACCTGACCTAGCCTTTTTTGCTTATCTTCACCTAGCAGCTGATTTAAATCTAACCAAAATTCTCATGAATTCCGGCATAACCGCTATAGCTTATGAAACAGTTCAACGTCACGATCGGAGTCTTCCTCTTTTGACACCAATGAGTGAAGTAGCTGGGCGTATGGCTATTCAAGAAGGTGCCATATATCTCGAAAAAACTCGCGGAGGTAAGGGAATTTTATTGGAGGGAGTGCCAGGTGTAACCCCCGCCTCAGTAGTAGTGGTTGGTGCAGGCACTGTTGGAAGGGGTGCTATCAGGCGAGCAATGGGCCTAGGTGCCCGTGTAACCGTAATTGATATTAACGTAGACAGATTGCGGTATCTTGAGGATATCTTTATGGGGCGAATCGAGACTTTGTATTCCAACCGTTTTAACCTTTCCAAAGCCACAAGATACGCAGATCTTGTAGTAGGTGCAGTCCTTATCCCCGGCGGAAAAACACCCAAAATAATAACCGAAGAAATGGTTAAACAAATGCAGCCCGGCAGTGTTATCGTGGATGTGGCCATTGACCAAGGCGGTTGTATTGAAACTATTGAGCATCCCACCACTCATGCTGAACCTGTATTTGTAAAACACGGTGTTATCCACTACGCCGTCTCAAATATCCCCGGAGCTGTACCCCGCACTTCTACCCTTGCCCTGACCAATGCCACTCTTCCATATATTCTGGAAATGGCGAAGAAGGGCTGGAAAAAGGCTGTCTTAGATGATGCAGCCCTGGCAAAAGGCATAAACGTCATGAACGGCCAAATTACCAATGCAGCTGTAGCTGAAGCCCATAATCTACCATATCATCCATTGGAAGAAGTAATGAAGGAGCTTTAATCTCCTGCTGTTACACAACGAATGAAGATACGGCACCTTTCCCAAAAGCAAGACCTGTTACTTTAAGATTGGTCCTCACCCCACAGGGGCTTGCGGCATATTCGGCATCCTGCCCAGTGCCCATAAGCGTGCGTCCAGCATGCTGCCCCTGCTTTATCATACTCCCCACGGCAGGAAAAAGGAAAATTTCGTCCCGCCTTCTGCACAGTTTTGTGCCCATACCCGGCCCTCGTGCAGCTCAATAATTTTTTTGACGATGGCAAGTCCTAGACCAGTACCACTTTTTTGCCGAGTTCGAGACTTATCCACCTTATAAAATCTTTCCCATATGAAAGGCAGCTCTGCTTCCGGTATTCCGGGCCCGCTGTCCTTTACAGAAACAATGATGCCTTCTTTACATGGCTGTACTTTTATCGTTAATTTACTGCCGGTAGCAGAATATCTTACAGCATTGTCTACAAGATTTATCACTACCTGCTCAATACGATCTTCATCGGCGATAACTGGTGGCACTTCTTCTATTTCAGTTATTAGTTCAATATTTTTATTGCTGCAAAGTGGTAAAACCTTTTTCGAAACCCTTTCCACCAGCTGCTTAATCGATATATAGTCTTTTTTTATATTTAAATGGCCTGCTTCAATATTTGAAAGCTCCAATAATTCATCTACCAATCTGCGCAATCTCAATGTCTCTTCAAGAATTATATTAAGATATTTATCATATTCCTCCTGATTTTCGACCATATCATCCAGAAGAGCCTCGGTGTATCCCTGCAAATACGTAAGCGGTGTCCTCAATTCATGAGAAACATCCCCCAAGAATTCCCTCCTTAAATCTTCCAGTTTTCTTTCACGAGTCACATCCTGCATAACTGCAAGGATTCCCCAAAGCTTTGCAGCTTCATCAAAAAGTGGGGCCATCCTAACACTGATAGCTCTTCCGTTAATTTTCATTTCCTTGCTCACATATTCTCCATCATCTTTAACTTGTTTAACCAACGGTTTTAATATGTTAAAGTAATTATCACCATTTTTCTGCGGTATAATCTCAATAGCTTGTGGGTTAGCCATTATAACCTGTCCTTCGGCATCAAATGTAACAACACCGTCGGTCATACCTAAAAGTACATTTTTAAGCTGCTTTTTTTCTTGATCCAGTGCATTAATATTCTCATTCAAGGCATCGGATAAGTAATTCATTGTTTTTGCTAAAGTTCCGATTTCATCTTGAGTATCAACATCAACTTTGCTCTTAAATTCACCTTTTGCCATTTCCTCTGCAACTTTTTTCATTTGTACAAGCGGTTTGGATACGGTTCGTGATAATACAAAGCTCAGTCCCGTTGAAATCATTATTGCAATGGCCGCCGCCAGCAAAATCAAGCGTCTTATTTGCCATACGGTATTTTCAATGGACGACATGGGTGAATACAAAATTAGACCACCGACTACACCGGTTTCGGTTTTTATAGGCAAAGCCACTGTTAGCATGGATGCATTAAACTGAGGCATATGACCTTTATGCACCACAATATTGCCCCTTAACACCTCAGCCAATTCTTTTGCTCCAATAGCCATGCCTTTAAATTTTATTATATTTGAACTAGCTTGAATTAAACCTTGCCGGTCTATCAAAACCGCATGGGCATTAATAAATTTGCTTACATCAAGTAGCTCTGCA
Organism: uncultured Clostridia bacterium; assembly: GCA_964520055.1. GTDB lineage: Bacteria > Bacillota > Thermosediminibacteria > Thermosediminibacterales > Tepidanaerobacteraceae > DUNY01. The sequence goes on along the minus strand of CAZFME010000026.1, from coordinate 1,054 downwards.
GGATTTGCTCCTCCTAAAATTAATGACAACAACTGCTGCCCTTCATTTATCATCTCATTTTTTCGCATATTAAAATAAAAGTCCTCAAAAACTCTGGAAAGCACCAGCCCTGAGAACAAAAGAGTAACAATGGTCAAAATCGTCATGTAAAGCCACAACTTGATTATAATACTTTTCTTAGGGTTCACTTTTCCACCTCAAATTTATAGCCAATGCCCCAAATGGTATTTATATATGAGGCAGCTTTACTGTGACCGAGTTTTTCCCGAAGTTGTTTTATATGTGTATCCACGGTTCTTAGGCTGCCAAAAAAATCATAACCCCATACTTCTTCCAACAGTTTTTCCCTATTAAATACCTTATCCTTATTTTTAGCCATAAAATATAAAAGGTCAAACTCCTTTGGGGTAAGTGTAACTTCTTTTTCACTGACCTTTACGACTCTGCCCGTCGGATCTATTGACAAGTCGGGAAACACTAGGGCATCGGCTTCAGCATCTTCCTTTGATGCCATGCGCCTCAAGAGTGCCTTGACTCTGGCTGTAAGTTCTCTGGGGCTGAAGGGTTTTACCACATAATCATCTGCTCCCAATTCAAAACCCAGAACCTTGTCGAACTCTTCACCTCGAGCCGTCAGCATTATTACCGGTGTGTCATATTTCTTTCTAAGTTCTTTGCATACGGTCCAGCCATCTACTACGGGAAGCATCAGATCGAGGATGATAAGGTCATAAGACGTTTTTGCTATCATATCTAGAGCTTGCTGGCCATTGAAGGCCTCCTCGACTGTAAAGCCTTCTCTTTCTAAATATAATTTGACTAAATCAACCATGCGCTTTTCATCATCAACCACTAATATTTTTATATTTTGCACATCTAGTCCTCCTAGTTAAAACAAAACCCTAAATCTTATTGTTTTAAGTTCCCATTATTTCCAAGAACGTTATAAAATTGTTATTAAAAAATCCGTCAAAACTTACTTCACCTTACTAATATTATAGATTTTACCGATAAGCCCGTCAACATATGAAGTAAAAGTTATCATAAAATCTAT
>CAZFME010000025.1:11770-20976 GCA_964520055.1 uncultured Clostridia bacterium | reverse complement strand
ATAATTTAGATTATATCATGATTGAGGGATAAAGTAGTAATTTTCGACGATCATTTTGCTTTAATTTTTTGTCATTGACCTTCAAAGTTAGTGAATTTTCGTCCGTATACTAAACTAATTATGGAATATTCACATAATTGTCATTGACTAAGATAATAAATAAAAGTATAATATACATTGACAAAGACAATAAGTAGTTGGCACAGCATGAGGTTGTCCTACATAAGGCTATTGAGGCATTAGCTTACTACTATGAAGTATTACCGAATTGGGTAGTCAGCCAGCCGGGGCAGGAAGAGTTCGAAGAAGAGATTTTTATCAGAACTCTTTACTAAATCCAGACGCCTAGAGGAAGAGATAAGGAAGAATCTAGGAGGAATTGGGTATGAGTTTTAGGGAATGGAAAAAGGTTAAGCTTAAAGATATTAGTACAGAAGGTAAAGGATTTTATGGAATAGGAGCTCCCGCCGTTGAATACGATAAAAATTTGTATACGTATTTAAGAATTACTGATATCACGGATGATGGAAGAATTAATAAGGATGGGTTAATGTCTGTTGATAATGAAAATGCTGAGGAATATTTGTTAAAAGAGAATGATATTGTTTTTGCAAGAACAGGTAATAGCACAGGGAGATCATATTTTTATGATAAAAGAGATGGGAATCTTGTATATGCGGGATTCCTTGTAAAATTCAATATTGACAATTCAAAAGTTAATCCAAAGTATGTTAAACTTTATACTTTAACAAATGAATATAAAAATTGGGTTGATTCTATTGCAACTGGAAGCACACGAAAAAACATAAATGCAAAAATGTATGGAGATATGGAAATAAAATTACCAGATAGAGATTATCAGGATTTTGTTGTTAATATTATTGAGCCATTCAATGAAAAATCGAAGTCAAAAATCAAATCAATAAAAAACTGGAAGAAATGGCACAAACAATATTCAAGCATTGGTTTGTAGATTTTGAATTTCCCTGCCTGCCTGACGGTGTGGGTAAACCTTATGATAAAGAGGAGTTAATTAAAGTTTGAAAAAATAATGGTCAAAGTAAAACCATATATGGAACAAAACGCAACCGAATCGAGGGTAGCTTCGATTGTACTTAAAAAAGCTGGCAACGAAAGGAACCTTAAGGTTGAATTTGAAAGTGAAAACTAGGCGGTAATACAGGGTCTGCTTTTTAGGGTTTTGTTTAATGAAAAAAGAAACGTGTTAAAGATAGAAACTTTAAAAAGAAACGATAGCGAGAAGACCAACATTTTTAGAGAAATCTTGATGAAGCCAGACAGAACGTCAATAAGGTAATTCGCATAACTTACAGCGCATAAATGGGGAATTATGTGCATTATGATTAGAAGTGCGCATATACACCAACCGTGACAATGGGGTGAGGTTGTCAGTAACCCCGTCCTCCTGACACCTATTGACATTTTCTGTGTAGTGAACAAAATATAAGAAAAATAGGGAGAGGATCATATGGATATGTCAATAATTGCGATTAATAGAATGCTGGAAAACTCAATAAAAGAAGGAAAGGTTTCAGCCATTGATTTAAAGAAAAAGGGGAAAACGGTTCTTTCAGATGTCAGAAAGCTAAAAGATGAAGAGATTATGGACAAGTTAAACAACCTTGGTGTGCAGATTGATAAAATAGCATTTGCCGAGTCAATAAGAAATTTCCCGTCGGCCGAAAGTTACTATACATGGTTGATGAAAGAAAAAAAACTCAGACTTAAAGACTTTGATGAAGATATTCTTTGGATGGGGATAACTGTACTTTGGGAGAGATGGTTTCCCGAAGTGCGAAATTTTGAAATGCTTGATGATAAAATATATGAAGGGTACATGTTATCGGAAAAAGGTAAATCTAAAGAAGCTTGCAATATATGGTGGGATGCTTGGGATGACATTGTTCACCTTATGAAACAACATCATATTGTAGGAATAGATGCATTTGATAAAAAGTTCAGAGGAACCCAATCTGTCTACAATTGGGCATCTGATTATGAAATGGAATTGTATGATGCTGGAAAAGTCAATCCAAGTTTCTTTCAAAAAAGAATAGATTTTTGCAGGGAATATATAAAATTAACTGAAGACAAAGAGCAGCTCAACATAGAAAATATGAGAAGAGCAATGGCCGAATCTTATATCTTCCTTGGAAAATTAAACGAAGGAGATGCCCTTTTTGAAAATTTTTTAAAGACCGACCCTCAGTGGGGATGGGGATGGATTAACTGGTCGGATTGTTATTGGCTTTTTCATAGAAATAAGGATAATGAAAAAGCCGAAGCTATACTAAAAAGGGGGCTATCTGTTGAGGGATTGCGGGATAAAATAGATGTTCTTGACAGATTAATGGATTTTTATGATGAGAATGACAGAAAAGCAGAAGCAGATGCAATTGAAAGAGAACTAAGAAAACTGCAAGAAATAGAGCATGAAGAGTCTAGAGAATTTAATCAGAAAATTACACAACAGGTAAGAAGAAAAAAATAGGACGTAACGAACCCTGTCCTTGCGGAAGTGGAAAGAAATATAAAAAATGTTGCGGCAAGTGAAAGAACTGAAGAAAATCACAGAAGCGAGCATTTATTATCCGGCTGGGCGATATGAAAAAATTAAAAAGAAAAGGTGATTTCATCAAGCCGTCGTTTTCTAAATCAGTAATGCAGAATAGAAAATATATATTAAAACATAACACATAATGTAAAAAAATATTTTAAGGTGAAGTGACAGATGGTCTATAAAAATATCATTAAAGCAAAATTCATAAATCGACCCAACAGGTTTATTGCAAATATAGAGATTGACGGTAAAACCGAAGTATGCCATGTTAAAAACACAGGCCGGTGTAAGGAGCTGTTGATACCAAATGCGACTGTATTTGTACAAGAGTGTGCCGGCGGTACCCGCAAGACGAAATATGATTTGATATCGGTTTATAAGGGTGATAAGCTAGTGAATATAGACAGCCAAGCACCAAACAAGGTGTTCCATCAATGGGTACTGGACTCCGATTTTTTTGGGGATATAGTCCTGATAAAACCTGAAACAAAATATAAAGACTCTCGTTTGGACTTTTACATAGAAACAGCCAACCGACGAATATTAATAGAGGTTAAAGGAGTTACCTTGGAGGAAAACGGTGTTGCAATGTTTCCTGACGCACCTACAGAGCGGGGAATCAAACACATGAATGAGCTTATCAACAGTGTAGATGAGGGTTATAAGGCATGGGCAGTCTTTATCATCCAGTTGAAAGACGTGTTATATTTCACACCGAATATAAAAACCCATAAGGCTTTCGGAGATGTCCTAAAAAATGCAAAAAGCCACGGTGTGAATATTATGGCCCTTGACTGTGATGTAACGAAAAACTCTATAAAAGCAAGGGATTATGTAGAAGTAAGGCTGTAATAGATAAGCTTTCCCTGCAAGGTTAAAAGATCAGGATATGGATGCCCTTCACGGAAGGATTATCATGCAAACAGAATCCGGCAGTCACGTGATAGATATCAGTAAGGTGCTGAGAATTAACAAGTGTAATTAAAAACAAACACGCAAAAACCTCCTTCGGAAGCTAAATTCCGGAGGAGGTTTTGTAATTAAAGGTTAAAGAAAAAACACAAGTATTGTTCACGCTTTTTTGCGGTTATTTATTTTGCCCTGAGTAGTTGCGCTACACAACTGGTCCAATATAATATCGTTGGAAAGTGCGAACAACCCATAAATCCCGGGATACTTCACCAGGCTTGAACCAACTGTCTCAACATAAGAAAAGGCATTTTCCTTAATAATGTGGTTAATAATAGGTAACATTTGGTCGCTAAAAACATGGTATTCGCCGCCTAGAATTACGAGTTCGAAGTTCAATAGAGAAATCATATTACTGATGGCATTTCCCAATATAATGGCAATATCACAAATACACTGTTCTAAAAATTTGTCTCCACGTTTCCATACACGGACAATATTTTTAAAGGTTAGAGCGCCGGCTGACTTATCCGGTCCGACCAGTGCGTTTAAAGTTTCCTTTGGTGCTTCTTTTGCGATTCTGCGCATTAGCGCGTTAATATTAATTTTTCTCTCAAGTGTGGTATACTCATCTCCGTTGGGTACCCTAAAACTACCGATTTCGCCGGCGCTTTTATCGACGCCTTCGTAAAGGGAGCCGTTGATTATAATACCTGCACCCACGCCCAATCCACAACTTACGTAGAGCAGATTATTTACCCCGCGCCCGATTCCATATTTATGCTCTCCTACAGCAGCTGAGTTCACGTCGTTAATGACCATTACACTCGTGCCAAAATGTTCTTCAAGCTCCTTAGAGAGGTCGCTCATCCGCCAATTTTCAAACTGCGGATTTGCTTTGAACTCCTTACTTTCAGGCATAAAAATACCCGGGGAGGAGATAGCAATGATTGCGAGGTCGTCATATGTAAGGTGATTCAATGCTATCAGTTCACTGATAGCATTTTTCATGAGTTCAAAGCGATCATTATATGAAGAATTATAGTCTATATTAACGGAGAATTCGTTAACAATCTCTCCTCCAAGGTTTGCAAGGGCCAAAATAGGGTCCTCGTAGCTGAGGTCGATGGCGATGATATATTTATAAAATTTATTAAATTTCAAAAGAATCGGTTTTCTTCCGCCGGTGGGCGTTGAGCTACCCTCGCCAACCTCTCGAATTATTCCGATGTCCAGCAAGGATGCAATAATTTCCGTGATAGCGGATTTGCTGATACGCACCTGTCTGGAGAGGTCAGCTCTAGAGATCGTATCCGTATGAATAATTCTGTTTAGAATAACACGCTGGTTGATTGAACGAATATGTGTTTGATCGACGGTATAATTCAAAAGGACCACATCCATTCTATTAGTTAATAAACTGTACATATATAATATCATTACTTCCACAAAAAGCATAATAGAAATAAAAATAATACTAAAAAGCGAATCATAAAAAAGAGCAAACTATTTTCGAAAATATATATTGACTTTATAATTGGTTGATGTTATATTTGAGGTAAGTAAGGAAACAGAATTAACTAACTGGTAAATTTTACACATATTGGGTGAGAGGAGCATCTGAAATGCAGCAACCATTAAAATTAGGTGTGATCGGTCTTGGACTTATCGGAAGTCTGCATTCACGGATTGTTTATGAGATGCCGAATGCAAAACTGGTAGCAGTGACGGATATCCGAGAGGACGTCGCAAAGGAAGCTGCCAAAAAATACGGATGCAATGCGTACACTGATTTTAAACAAATGTGTGATAAGGAAGATTTGGACGCAGTATGCATTTGTACGCCTGATCAGTTTCATATGGAGAATGCACTGTATGCTGCACAGAAAGGGCTGCATATTTTGGTGGAAAAACCGATTGCCCCCACTGAAGAGCAGGCGAGAAAGATTATTGATGCGGTTGAAAAGGCGGGCGTGCGCATGATGGTTGCCCATGTACTTCATTTCGATCCCAGATATGCAAAGCTTCAAGAAGCCATCGATCAGGGGCAGATAGGCGATATTATCCATATGTATTTCAGACGTACCAATCCCAGAGCAAACGGAAGAAGGCTGGGGGGCAAGGTCTCAGTGTTCTATTTCATAGGTGTTCACGACTTTGAGATGATGTGTTCCTATATGAAATGTAAACCTACCAGGGCATATTCCCAGCGCGTTAGCAAGGTTAACGCGGATATTGGATGCGAGGATACAGTGATTTCCACTGTTAATTTTGAGAACGGTGCAGTTGGCTTAATCGAGTTGTGCTGGGCTCTTCCGGAAAACAGCGCCTTGGGAATCAACACATTTGCAGAGGTAATAGGCGTGGACGGTGCAGGATATGTCAATATTATGGATCAGGGTGTATCCGTCATTACAGAAAATAATGTGTATTATCCGGATACCCTGCACTGGCCCGAATACAACGGCAGGATCATGGGTGACCTAAAAGAAGAAATTCAGCACTTTGTGACCGCAACTCTGGAAAATAAGCCATATATAGTCAATACAGAAAATGCGGTTACAGCGGTCAAAATTATTGAAGCCTGTTTTAAATCTATCAAGACTGGGTTGCCTGTGGATATTTTATAAAATGAATTGCATCTAGCAAAATAATTTATTCAGGAGGAAATTAACATGAAAGTTCTCTATGCTGGCGATGCCTGCACAAAAATTGGACCTGTTTTTTTAGCTTCACCGTTTAACCTTGAGGTTAAGGGCGTTTCTCATCACATTTGGGGTCAGCCTTTAATCGATGCTCTAACTTCCGACGGAATAGAAGTAAAACACCTAACCAATGATCAAGCAATTGCGGAATTTCCGAGGACTGAGGAAGAGTTGAGTCAGTACGATGTCGTCATCATCAGTGACTGTGAATCCGAAGTATTATCGCTCTTTCCGTTCTGGGTTCCCGGCACACCGCTTCCGCGTACTGACCGCATGCGAGCGATCAGAAACTATACCAAAAACGGCGGCGGCCTGATAATGATTGGCGGATGGTCATCTTTCAGCGGTAGATTTGGCACAGCAGCATATTATGACACACCTGTGGAAGAGGCCCTTCCTGTGAACTGTCTGAAAGGTGCAGATGACCGAGTAGAGGTTCCGGCAGGTGTTAAAGTCAAGGTGCTGGACAAAACGCACCCAATTATGAAAGATATTCCATGGGAAGAAGCTCCGGTATTTGAGGGTTTCAACAAAATAACTCCGAAAGAGGGATCAAATGTCATTGCCACAATTGGGGACGATGAGATTGAATTTCCGTTGCTTGTAACATGGGAATATGGAAAAGGTCGTTCAGCAGCGTTTGCTAGTGATTGTTCTCCACACTGGGCGGAATATTTTCAGCCATGGGAGTATTATGGAAAGTTTTGGATTCAAGTAGTCAGATGGTTAGCAGGAGAGAACAAATAAGTTTACAAGACGGCAAAATCATATGTGGGGTGACATGGCATGGAAGCTGTGCTGACAAAGGTGAAAGGCAATAGAAAGATCAATATTCAAAAAGCGATGCCCTTGATTATATTGCTTGTCTTGTTACTGGTGCTGAGTTTGCTCAACCGCGATTTCCTATCGCTACAAACGTTCGTGAATCTGATGCAGCAGGTGTCGGCAGTGGGCGTGGTGGCGATCGGTGCCATGTTCGTTATCATCTCGGGCGGAATAGATTTCACGGCGGGTTACGGTCTGGCTATGATTGGAATGGCGGCCGGTGTAGTATATTCACAGTCGATTTTTCAAGGCAGTGTTATAGCGATGGTGATAACGTTTATTGGGGCAGGCGCAATACTGGGTTTGATAAACGGTGTGCTGATAGCCAAGCTGAAAATCCTACCGTTTGTTGCAACTCTTGCAATGATGTCGCTGGCACAGGGTATGTCGCTGATGATAGGCGGCGGTACTATGATTATGCTAAGCGATTCTCCAATACTATTTATCGGACAAGGTAAGCTAGGCGGCCTGTTTCCCACGTCTTTCCTCATTTTCTTGCTAATTTGTATTACCGCTGACATCATTTTAAAAAAGACTAAGCTGGGTGTGTATACCTATGCACTGGGAGGCAATGAGGATGCTGCATGGTATACCGGTATCAAAGTTGATCAGTACAAAATCCTGGTTTACATTGTAGCCGGAATATGTACAGGTATTGCCTCCTTGTTAACGGTTTCTAAAATAGCCATGGCTACACCCAGCATATACGGAACCACACTGATTGACGCGATTGCCGCAACTTGTATAGGCGGTACCAGTATGAGCGGTGGAAAAGGGACTGTATTTGGAACATTTATCGGCTCTATTATTATTGTGTTGATCAGTACTGCTCTGACCTATCTAAAAATACCGGCTGAGATGCAGGATGTCTTTAAAGGTGCTGTGATTCTGCTGGCGGTTGTTTTTGACGCGATGGTAAGCAATCGATACAATCGGTAGCTTAACATAATTAAGTACATCTTTTTACATTTCAATCAAAACAAAAATGAAAAGGGAGTGCTATTTATGAAAAAAGTCTTAGCGTTGTTATTGACATTGACTCTTATGATGGGAATTATCGTAGGTTGCGGTCAGTCATCAAAAGCCCCGGCCGAGGCAGAGACACCGAAAACAGAGGCTCCTGCTAAAGACAAAATGGTCCTTGGTGTGGTATTAATCGATATGACTAACCAGTTCTTTGTCGACATGATTGAAGGTGGCAACAAGGCAGCCGAGGATTACGGCTGTGAAGTAATCTGGAAGAGTGCTGACGGTAACTTTGACAACGAGATTTCCCTGATTGAGAACTTCATCGAGCAGGGCGTTGACTGCATTCTTGTAGATCCGCTGGACAGCGAAGGTTTAAAACCCACTATCGAAAAAGCGTCTGCAGCCGGTATCCCAACCATAACCATGGCCGGTAAGGTTGATGTAGATACCAACTATACCACGGTTTACAACGATCTTGAGAACACAAGAATTATTGCAGAAATTACCGCCAAGATGATTGGGGAAGAAGGAAAGGTAGCACTGCTTTACGGTAATAAAGGAAATCTTGTTTCCGATTTGCGTCAACAGGGCTATCACGATGGTATGAAAAAATATCCTAAAATCACCGTTGTGGAACAGCCCACCAACTGGGATCCGCCGACGGGTATGAAAGCCGCACAGGACCTGATTGCAGCGAATCCTGATCTAAAAGCAATTCATTGTGTTTCTGACGCTGTTACGCTTGCGGCATATCAAGCTGTTAAGACTGCGGGTAAGGAAGACCAGATCATGGTTACCAGCTATGACGGAAATGAAGATGCGCTGAAAGCGGTTGAAGCAGGACAATTCGTCAGCACTGTACTGACCGGAGCCAAGAAGACCGGTTACTGGAATATTCAGGTTGCACTACAGCTCGCTAATGGTGAGCGTCCCACAGAACATATTTTGAATCTTGATACACATCTTGTACTGACCGATGAGAACAAGGCAAAATTTGAAGAAATGAAGATTGCTGACAATGTGAGCATTATCAATCCCGAAGAAGCGATGAAACGTGCCGGTAGCTACAGGGATGAACTGTATGATCCGGATCTTCTGAAAAAATAAGGATAATTTTCAAGAGTATGTTCATGGCAAATACGTTATGCTCTAAAAAATCTTATAAAGGTATAATGTATTTGCCTCAACTTTACGGACAATACCGAGAACGTCGGGGA
>CAZFME010000025.1:0-11760 GCA_964520055.1 uncultured Clostridia bacterium | reverse complement strand
ATAGTATTTGAGGGTATGTTTACGGCAAATACGTTATGCTTTAATAAATAATTTCTGTAGAAAGGCATAATGTATTTGCCTCAACTTTACGGACAATACCGAGAACGTCGGGGACAAATGTTAGGAGAGAGGGAACATGGGAGCTACGAAGACTGCTAAAATGAAAAAGCCTGTGAAAAGCAGCGAAAACTTCAGATACATCACAATCATTGCCATTATTGTAATATTATTTGTACTGTTCTCGATCATCTCCAAGGGCTTTTTGAGCTTTAACACGGTGATGAATATTTTCAGACAGGCTGCTGCGATTGCGTTGGCGGCTATTGGTATGACGTTTATTATGCTTACGGGGGGAATTGATCTCTCTGTAGGTGCTGTGATCGCACTATCCAGTGCAACAGGCGCTTTGACCATGCAGAGTATGGGCGGCAATACGGTAATCGCAGGGCTGGCCGGTATTTTGGTGACGGTCATCACCGCCGTCGGTTTTGGCGCTTTGAATGGTACAGCTATTGGATATATGAAAATTCCCCCGTTCATCGTTACACTGGCGACGATGTCACTGGCCAGGGGGCTTACACTTACAATTACCGATTCCTCACGGGTGATTGTGGACAATGCTCTATATAATTACGTAAGTCAGACCGACATCGGTGGGAAAATACCGGTGTCAATGATTCTGGTTTTTGCGGCTTATATCGTTGCATATCTGCTCCTTAGTAAAACTGTTTTCGGACGCAAGACTTATTCAGTCGGGGATAACCGGGTGGCTTCCAAAGCATCGGGCATTAATGTGGAAAAGCATACGCTAAGCATTTATATGCTCTCGGGTGTTTTTATTGCACTTGCTACGATTGTCATCGTGGGTAGAGCTCGGTCGGCACAGCCCTTGGCTGCCATCGCCATGGAATTTGATGTCATTACGGCAGTTGTTTTGGGCGGCACAAGCTTACTGGGTGGGCAGGGTAACCTGAAAGGGACAATCCTCGGTGTAATGCTGACTTCGATAATTTTTACAGGCTTGAGCATGTTGGATATTTCGCCCTTTGTAAACTATATGGTAAAAGGATCGTTAATCCTGTTAGCTGTACTCAGCAATAGAATTGCCTTTAGTAAAATATGGTTTACATCAAAGCAGACCGATACGCAATCTGTTGGAGAAAAAGTGCAAACAAAAGATAACAGAAACGAAAGTGTTGACGTTCTGATAGGAAATGATGAACAGCAGGTACTGACTCTTAAGAATATTTCCAAGATATTCCCCGGAGTTCGCGCTTTGGACAATGTGAGCCTAGAAATCAAACGCGGAACAATCCATGCGCTTTGTGGCGAGAACGGTGCGGGAAAGTCCACGCTTATGAAGATTTTGTCCGGTGTTTATACGAAAGATGAAGGGGAAATACTGGTTAACGGCATACCCGTTCAAATTAATTCACCCAGTGATTCCGAAAGAATCGGGATATCAATTATTTATCAGGAATTGGCAAACATACCGGAACTTAATGTTAGCCAGAATGTTAACCTTGGCAAAGAAATACCGGCAAAATCAAAAATACTGCTGGATACGAAAAAGATGGAGAAAAAAACAAGGCAGCTGTTAAAACGATTTAACCTTGATATTAATGTAAATCAACAAATTGATAATCTCTCCGTAGGACAGCAGCAAATGGTGGAGATTGCAAAGGCATTTGGGTCAAATGCTTGGATAGTGGTCATGGATGAGCCGACATCTGCAATAACTGAGGCAGATAAGGAAAGACTGTTTAAAATTATCCGGGAGTTGAAAGAAAATAACATTGCCGTTGTATATATATCTCATAGAATGTCTGAAGTCTTTGAGATTGCAGATGAAATCACAATTCTGCGTGACGGCAAACATGTTGTTTCCGGACCTATTGAAAATTTCGATGAAAACTCTGTCATCAAATATATGGTTGGACGCGAAATCAACGATATTTTCACTCATGATAAGAATGAACCCGGAGCAGAGGTTCTACGTGTAGAAAACCTTTATCGAAAGGGTGTTTTTGAGCCCATCAGTTTTTCAGTAAAAAGTGGTGAAGTGCTTGGCTTCTGCGGTCTGATGGGTGCCGGTCGTACAGAAATCATGCGTTGCATATTTGGCTTAGATAAGGCAGATGGCGGTGAAATTTATCTGAACGGTCAGAAGTTGGATATATCCTGTCCCATGGATGCCATCAAAGCCGGTATTTCAATGGTTTCCGAGGACAGACGGCGCGAAGGCATTGTTCCGCACATGACAGTTCGGGAAAATACTACGCTAGCGGCTCTCCCTTGGATCAGTAAATATGGGTGGATTGACAAGAAAGAGGATATGAGGATCACAAAAGATTACATTAAATCTCTCAATATTAAAACGCCGTCAACTGAGCAGCATCTTATGAACTTAAGCGGAGGAAACCAGCAGAAGGTATGCCTTGCAAAGTGGTTAAATCGCAAGCCGAAAGTCATTATTATGGATGAACCTACACGCGGAATCGATGTAGGTGCGAAAGCTGAAATTCATAAACTGATTGACAGCCTGACTAAAGAAGGCATTGCAATCATTTTGATATCGTCTGAAATGCCGGAGATTATCGGTGCTTCCAACAGGATTATTGTACTTTACGAAGGAAAAATGATGAAAGAATATATTGCAGATGATACGGTAACGCAGGAAGAACTTATGAAGAGTGCGGCAGGAGTTGTATAATACCTTTGTGGTTTCAAACCTGTGTGAAAAGTACTCCTACTAAATTATCTATATGCAGGTTTTGAATCTATCTGAGGAAAACATTTTCAAATAAACGCGTGGAATATGCCGCCGATACTTATTCCCCGGTGTGCCCAGACATTAATATAGCGATAGTAACCGGTTACTGTGGCGGCTATATGCCAATCCTCCAAAGTGACAGCTATGATGCCGTAAAGGAGTTCAACATACGCAGTATTATTTTCCGTTTCAGATAAGGAGAATGGGGAGATATAAATGTATCAGATAGGTTTTGACGTTGGAGGGACAAATATAGCAGTGGGGCTTGTAGATGATGATATGAGAATTGTTCGTCGCTCAAACATTAAATTTCCAACCGGTGAAAAATATGATGTCATCAGTGCATACATGGCAACAGAAGTAAAGAACCTGTTATTAAATAAGGGTATCGAAGAGAAAGCACTCTCTTGCATAGGAATAGCTGTGCCCGGTAGCATTGATGCCACCGGTGAAACAATTATCAACGCCTACAACCTCCACTTTCATAATGTACCATTCAGGCAGGCCATGCAGGCATATTTTCCTGAAGTACCCATATATCTTGCCAATGATGCTAACGCCGCTACTCTTGCCGAGCTCCATGCCGGAGCTTTTAAAGGTTGTAATACGGCGGTGCTCATTACATTAGGTACCGGTGTAGGTGGGGGCCTGATACTAGGCGGCCGGATGTTCAATGGTGGTATGGGCAATGGTGTAGAATTGGGACATATGATTATGAATCATTACGGTGATATATGTAGTTGCGGCAATGTCGGCTGCATCGAAACACTCTGTACCGCTACATGGCTGATTCAACAAGGCAGAAAAGCGGTCGTGGAACATTTCAACAGCATGATATATACAGAAGCAAAGGGTGACATGAAAAACGTAACAGCGCGTCTGGTTATAGACTGCGCACGAGCGGGTGACAGTATAGCACTGGATATATTTAAACGTTATGTGGACTCGCTGGGTTCTGTTGTGGCATCCTTTATTAACTTATTAGATCCGGAGGTTATTGCTTTAGGCGGAGGCGTCAGCTTAGCAGGGGAATTTTTATTCGAGCCGCTGCGGTCAAATGTGGCCGGTAAGGTATTATTTGAAAAATTTGGCAGCATAGTTCCTGCATGCCTTGGCAATGACGCAGGTATAATCGGAGCTGCCATGCTGCACCGAAATTAGGTGGCATTATAAAACTTTATTACATGTAGTTTTATACTCAATGGTTTAATTTAACCGATCGGGGTTGTCTCATTGAAAGATAGCCCCATTTTAATTTCTCTGAAATTCCATGCTCAATAATTTTAAGAAAAGTTTAAAGCAGACGATAATCGGGGGAAATCTCAAGGCATTTATGGAGTTATAAATAGAGAGAATCTTCAATTCAAAGAGCACTCTCTAATTAAACATATATGCTATGATCATCGGCTTGGCTAATCTTTTTAGATACATGTGGCTTTTCTTTAATAAACATCACCAAAATTCCACCAAGGATAGATACCAAAGCTGCTACATAATAAGCTGTTACCAGTGAACCGGTAATGTCTCTTATAAAGCCAGTGACCACAGGTGCAACAACAGCTGACATCATACCGGAAAAGTTGAATACTCCCATGGCGGTGCCTAAGGCATCTTTATCCATAGCCATGGCATGACTCCCCGTCCAACTAACCGCTATGGGGGACCAGGATGATTTACCTACAATACCGTAAGCTACCAGGGATATTATGATTGTAAAGGTAGAGCGAGCATAAGCCATAAGGAATATAGTTAAGGCCCCCAGAGGAAATAATATGAGGGCGATTTTTTTTCGCCCGGTTTTATCTGAAATCCTACCCATTACAAGGCTGGGAAGTATTGCACTTATTCCCACTATAGCTACAAAAAGACCGGCAAGCCCCATGCTGATACCTCGCTCCTCCTGGAAAAAGGTAGCACCCCAGGTTACGGCGGTCCAGTATCCATAAAGGGCACAAAATTGAGCAAGATTTATAAACAATAGGTTGCTGTTTTTTAATATTTTAACAAGGGGAAAGGCTCTAGTAGAACTTTTACTTTCTTTGCCCACGTCCGGAAGGATTTTATTAAAGATTATAACAGCAAATATAGTCAGAAGGGCTAATACGGTAAATATGCCTGTGTAACTTTTAAAATGCAAATATAACGGACCGCTGATTGTGAGACCGATAATAAGTCCGAAGGACATCCCCAGATTTACGATAGCTGTCCCTATACCCCATTTTTCAGAATCTACCGCATTTAACATTATTCCGTATGCACAGGGATAGAAAGATGCAGCACCTAATCCGTGAAAAGCAGTAAAAAAAAGCAACAACAAATAGCTGCGGGCAAACAATCCAAAGCCCAGTAAGGCAACTCCCGCAATAAAAAAAGTAAACATTAAAAACCGTTTTTTATCGATTCTGTCTGCCAGGATTCCGGATGGTATTTGCATGGCCACATATACCATGAAATAACTACTTGTAATTGTTCCCACCTGAGTGCTGCTAAGATTAAAATCTTCTCCTATAACAGAAAGGAGTGGATAAAGAGCGGTCCTATCAGCATAAAGCAAGGTCCAGCCCATGCATAAAGCAGTTAAAAGTAACAGTGTGTTTTTGTTTAATTCAGTATCACGCACTTAAAGACCTCCAACATGTATTTACAAATAAATATATTATAACAGAAATTACCTGAACATTCTAGGTCATATTGAGCTTTTTGGTTTGTTTAGGGAAGTCAAACATTTGTGACACGACCTCATAAATATTAGCTTTAAGAAAGCTGCTAATTAAAACCAACTGCGTAAGGAAGGAATGTCAAGAGGCAAAGCGAAGCGTATCTTGACATGTATGAGTGAAGCAGTATAATTGTTAAGCAGGTCAAGTACGAATACTTGACTATTTTAATGCTTAGCAGGATTATAACAAAATTTATCGAAATTAAACATATAAGAAAGCAGCCAAAATGAAGCGCAATGAACCGAAGTTTACCATATTAAAAACACTTGCTGGTGCAAAGAACTGTTGATACCAAATGCTACTATATTTATGCAAGAGTATGCCGATGACTCTCGTAAAACAAAGTATAGTTTAGTTATAATCAGAAACAATATGTAGATATTTTTTGGTTGAAATTGACTTCATACAGCAGTATCATAGATATTATTAGGGCAAAATTGACTTTTTGCAGTAGTTAATTATGGTGAGGTGAAATTATGACTCAGGATAGCACAGTCCAATCGGTAGAAAGAGCGATAAAAATTCTTGAAGAACTAGCAATGGAAAAAGAAGGATTAGGTGTTACGGAACTCTCTCATCGAGTTGATTTACATAAAAGCACTGTTCATCGCATGCTTACTACCCTTTTAAACCTAGGGTATGTGGAACAGAGCACTTTATCTGAAAAATATCGCTTAGGGATGAAACTTTTAATTTTAGGTGGAGCTATTCTTGAACGGATGGATATTCGCAATGAAGCTCATGACTTACTGGAAGGGCTTTCTAAACAGGTTAATGAAACTGTGCATTTGGTAGTGCCCGATGGTTTTAAAGCAATATATATCGATAAATTGGACAGCAATAAGACAATTCGTATGCATTCTCAGATAGGCCGTATCGCCCCATTGCATGCTTCAGCGGTGGGCAAAGTTATTTTGGCTTTTTCCGGTGAACGGTTCGTGGAAGAAGTGATAGAACAGGGGCTCTCCAAGTATACGCCAAATACCATTACAGAACCTCAAGAATTGTTGCGTCACTTAAGAATGATCAAAGAGCGGGGCTTTGCCGTGGACAATGAAGAGAATGAGCAAGGCATACGTTGTGTAGGAGCCCCGGTATTTGATTATACGGGTAAGGTAATAGGCGCAATAAGTGTATCGGGGCCAACTGTTACTATAATCCAAGAGAAACTTGAACAAATTGCTGAAAGTGTTATTGAATATGCGAAAAAAATATCTCGAAGAATGGGGTGGAAGGTATATTAGACCATACGTGGTATCCTGGTAAAGGCTTTTAGAATGGAAAAATCGACTATACAAAAAGCCTTTGTTTTAAAATATGGAGGTGTTTTTAAAATGGATTTTGGATTTTTTATGCCGGCACAACTTATATTTGGTCGGGGAAAAGCTAAAGAAGTGGGTTTACACGTAAAAACTTTTGGCAGTAAGGCCTTGATAGTTACCGGAAAATCCAGTGCTAAAAAAGCAGGATATTTGGATTTAGTGACTAAAAGCTTGGGAAAGGAGGGAATTGATTGGGTCCTATTTGATGAAATTCAGCCCAATCCTCTCACTACAACCATCGATAGGGGAATAAATTTCGCTCGTAAAAATAAAGTTGATGTTGTCATCGGCTTGGGTGGAGGCAGTGCCATGGACTCGGCCAAGTGTATTGCCTTTGGAGTGAAAAAGGAAGATTCCATTGCCAACTACTTTGGTGCTCAGCCAGCCGGAGAAGTGCTACCTATAGTGCTTATCACAACCACTGCTGGAACGGGAAGTGAAGCCAATAATTCTGCCGTTATGACCAATCCCGAGACACAGGCTAAAAAGTCATTTTCATCTCCTGATACTTTTGCCAAGGTTTCAATTATTGATCCTGAACTCATGCTGACCGTTCCTCAAAAAGTGACAGCATCTACCGGCATAGATGTATTTTTCCATTCTATGGAATCCTATCTTAGTAAGAGAAGTCATCCTTTAAGTAAACCCCTATCCCTTGAAGGAATGCGCTTGGTAGCGGACAATCTGAAGGGTGCATATGATAACGGAGATCAAATTAAGTACAGGGAACCCATGGCTTGGGCAAATACTATTGCAGGGATTGCCATAAACCTTGCTGGCAATTGCGGTATACATGCTTTGGGGCACCCTCTCAGCGCATACTATGATATTTCCCACGGTGAAACTTTGGCAGCGGTATCCTTGGCCTTTATGCGGTTTTCTTATCCGAAGGCTTCGGATAAATTGGCAACAATTGCAGAAATTTTTGGAGTCAAGACCAAAGGTCTTCCCGATTTGAAAGCCGCTGAAAAATCCGTTGAAGCCCTAAGCACATTCATGAAAAGCATAAATCTACCAACAAAAATATCGGCTTTCGGCATCAAGGAGAATGATATAGAAAAACTGGCACAAAATGCTTATGAGCATTCAATAAACAATTTTAAATCCAGCCCTCGTGAGATGACCCTTGATGATGCACGGAAAATATATAAGGAGTCTTTGTAAGACTGAATGATGTATATTTCTACATATTTCCCGGGTAATACAGGTATGATTTCGTTATTGTTATCTCCACCGGAGTTGCTAGCTGATCCACATACGTTACTTTGTTGTCAGAGATGAAAAAGGTGAGTTTGTTGGAACTTCGGAAGGGCTCAAGATATAAGCTGGATTAAAGAACTAAAAGGCTGGTAGAATAAAAAAGACCCTAGGGGTCTTTTTTATTCTGGTTTTTAATATACTTAGCTCGTCAAGCGTGTGAACCAATAAACTATCCGCTATGCGTACAGGGGTTATACAAATCACCTTTCCGTTATAAAGAGTTGTGCAAGCTATAATAACGAAAGGAAAGGTGATTTGCAACATCTCAAGAGGGTATTGCATATTTATACTGCTAATATTTCTTATTATTTTAACTAAAATATAACATTCAAATAATTATAAGGCATTAAAAGTTTCTCCATGTCTTAAGACATTGGTAATGAGCGTCTATTCCAGCTGTAGATAAAATTACAAGGAGGCATGTTTAAGAATTGAAGATTCCGTAATATACCAAGACGTAATCGAAAAAGGTATGGAAAAAGGCAAAAGCCAGGGTAAAATAGAAATCTTAATGCGGCAACATTTCCGTCATCCTATGAGGCAAAACTTTCCGGAGCCAAAGAAGAAACTATAGATAAAATAACGGAAGATATTTTTGATATCGTAGAAATAGAGGATTTGGATAAGTATTTATAATAGAAATATCCTGTGGACATTGCTCGATTCTAGTGATTCCTAAATATCAGTTTTTCATAACAATAAAGCCCGTTTTAAAACGGGCTTTAAAATTAAGCTTTTTCAAACATGTCTTTGCCTACACCACATTCGGGACATACCCAATCATCAGGGATATCTTCAAAGGCAGTGCCGGCAGCAATTTTACCGTCCGGATCTCCAACTTCAGGGTCGTATACATATCCACATACAGTACAAACCCATTTTTGCATGATATTTCCTCCTTATCAAATTAAATCAGGGTCTAACCCCATTTGTTTTTGTTCATATGCCCTTTAAGCTCAGCTTTAATTCTTTGTTGAATATCAATGGCAAATATCTTAGCTACTTCAAATACTTGAACACATGGCGGATCAAGTTCATCTGCGATGCCCTCTTCGCTGACCGCTTTCACCTTTTCCATTAAAGTTAGTAATTCCATATGCAGATTATTGGTATACCTGGATCTTTCCACCTTAGCGACGGTATCATCATCAAGTTTTTGAAATTTTTCCTTGGGTGCGCTGCATTTAGGACATTTTTCCGGAGCTTCATCTCCGTCAAATATGTAGCCACACACAGCACATTGCCATTTAGACATAGATATGACCTCCTATTTCATATGATTATTTAGGGGCAGAAGCATAAAATATTATATTTGTCATTACATCAAAATCAATGCAACCTACAAGCAGATACAAATCAACTTGTCAGAAATTTGATTTTGATGATTACATTATAATAATAATTACTATTACATGTCAATACATAAAATAAAAAATAAAAAAATGCCGAAGATCGGCATCTGTGTTTAAACAAATTTCGAAATAATATAAGTAGTTTTGCGGACAAATGTGAAACAAGGTTTTTCTATGCTAATTTTAATTCGTTCTTTTTCCGGTGCCGCTTAAAAGCGAGCTCAATCAGCTCATCTATAAGGTCCTTATATGGGAGACCGGAAACTTCCCACATCTTAGGATACATGCTGATGCTGGTAAAACCTGGAATGGTGTTCAGTTCGTTTATATATATATTACCCGAGACTTTACTCATGAGAAAATCCACCCGGGCCATACCGCTGCAATCTAAAGCCTTGAAGGCTTTTACCGCCAATTCCTGAATTCTGGTTACGTCTTTTTTAGAGACAGGGGCGGGTAGTAATAGTTCGGATTTGTCACCATCTAAGTACTTTGCTGTGTAATCATAAAAATCACGACTAGGGATTATTTCCCCGGGCAATGAAGCTCTTGGCTCGTCATTTCCCAGAACCGAACATTCTATTTCACGTGCATCAATAAATTTTTCCACAAGCATTTTGGTATCATATTGTGCTGCCAGCATGAGAGCTGACTTTAACTCATCCCGATTTCGGGCTTTGCTAATGCCCACACTTGACCCCAAATTAGCGGGTTTAACAAAACAGGGGTAGTTCAAATAATCCTCCAGCTCCGACAGGATTTCCGGCATTCGGACAAGCAGCTCTTGCTTGTAAAATACCTTATAATCCACTATGGGCAGACCGTTTTGCTCAAGTATTTTTTTTGCAAAGACTTTATCCATACAAAGAGCTGAAGCAGTAACACCACAGCTTACATAAGGTATATTCATCATTTCAAAAAGGCTCTGCACAGTTCCGTCTTCTCCACGGGGACCATGCAAGACAGGGAAAACCACATCTAGATAATAACGGCTTTCTTTGCCGTCAATTAAGGTTATTATGCATTTGTGCTTAGGGTCAGGAGACAGCAAGGCAGGAACGGCTTCCTCTACCCAACTGCCGTCCTCAATTTTTGATATATCGCCTAAAAAAAGCTTCCAGTTTCCTTTTTTTGTTATTCCTATGGGTATAATGTCATATTTTATTTTATCCATTACTTTCATGACTGAAACGGATGACATCAATGATACCTCATGTTCGCCGGATTGGCCTCCAAAGACGATGCCGACCTTCATCTTTTCCACTAGGAGCACTCCTTTCGAAGTTTAATGTGAAATGGGGAACTAACCCAATCGAAAATTCATTTTAAGTAATTATTAGTATGGTATTCATTATAATATAAAAAAAGTCTTATCACAAATAAAAAAACAGTTCCGACAAAAAAGTCTTGTAAAATATGGTAATATTCCTTTAAAAGTATTAAAATAAAACGAAGAAAAGTCCCTGAAATCCATACATCATATGACTTACATATTTTTCAAAATAAACGACTTTAATTGCAGCCGTGCTATATGTAGCTATTGACTTTTTGATAATTAAGACATAAGATATTATTAAAATATTTATATTAAATAGCATAATTAAATGATACAGGAGGATATTAAGATGATAAGAGACAAGATATCAATGCTGGAGTGGGAAAGAGAAAGTCTATTAAGCCAGTGGACAAGAAATGAGGGTAACAGGGTAAAACTTTTGGTTCGCATTATGGAAATTGAGGAACAAATTGATGACTTAAAGAAGGGTGCTTAGTTTAACATGAAATGTAATTACCTCCTAGTTCTGATTTGATTCTCCGTCAGTAGACCGGTTTTATCTATCAGATGGAGGTATATATTTTCAAAATTATAGCACAGTTATGTATCATTGGCTGAATTAGTATCAATAAAAAGGTAGATTGCTGTCGTAAAAAACTCCAAAAATTAGATGTGGTATGGTTGACAGCAATAACAATATTTGTTATAATGAATTGAAACATAATAATTGCTCTCAATCTGAGCGCTTAATTCTTTCATTTTGAAAGAAGCGGGGGAACCGATTATTTGGGGTGAATCCCTTTCGACCAAAGAATATCTTATTCTTGATCAAAAGGGTAGGGCTACTCTTCAGCCCGAACCCGTCAGCTAACCTCGTAGGCGTGGCAAGAGGAGGTTGATAGTATTGAGTGCTATTGTAAGCAGTTGCTCAAAAGCTATGGATCTCCATAGCTTTAATTTTGTCCCAAAACATGTTAAAGGAGGGGTGTTATGATGATGAGTCCTATGGATGTGTGTTTTGCAGTCATAGGTGGAGGCAATGGGGGATTGGCCATGG
>CAZFME010000024.1:17120-21127 GCA_964520055.1 uncultured Clostridia bacterium | reverse complement strand
AAAGTCAAGCATCATATCTTCTTCGGCACCGGGAATTTCTACAAATGTGGTAAAGTCTACCTCATGTTCCATAAAGTGTAGTGGCTGCTGAGGCTCTCCCTCGGGAACATCGGCTACATAAAGTGTCTCCAGTGTAAGTACACCTTCAACAATAACTTTGCCATCGAGGATTCGGGCTTCGGTGACCTTGGCCTTGCAATTGGTTCTATAAATCTGCTCAATATCAGGTTTTTCATCGGGCACACTTAGCACATCTTTTATCACAATTTCGTTTTCGTCTTCCCCAATAACTTGATCCAGCTTCAAACGAGTTTTCTCCACTTCAAGTTCCTCGGAGGGACTGAAAACATCAATGACAATCTGCATAATCTTGGTCTCAAATACCTTTGCCTTTATCTTCAAAATAGCTTCTATGGTTACGGTCCTCTCGTCTTTCCGACGACCTTTGATATGTTCCACTTCCACCCGGACATATTTTGCCATACCTTCTTCAGCGCCGGGAATCTCTACAAATTGGGTGAATGGTATCTCTGCCTCCATAAAATGCACCGGCTGAAGCGGCTGCCCTTCCGGGGCTATAGCCACATATAAAATCCCGACTTTCAGTATACCCTCAATGATGATTTTATTTCTGATAATTTTAGTGGATATTTCTTGAGCTTCAGCCTCAACCTGCAGTATCTGTTCAATATCAGGTTTTTCTTCAGGTATACCTACATCACTCTTGACGATATTCTGCGCTCTGGCTTCCCCTATGACATCTTCAATGCGCAATGTTTTTTTAAGCACCTGTAAGTCTGCAGGCCCGGTAGCATCGATAACAATTTCGATTTCCACCCGCCGGGTTACTTTCACGAAGAACATGACAATAATCCTTACCTTGATTTCCCTGGGCCGATTGGGATCAAAGCTATGCTGGATATGCTCGATTTTGGCCCTGACCCTGACATCCATGTCCTTTCTAACACCGGGAATCTTCACAAAAAAGCTGAAATCAATTTGTCCCTCTACAAAATGAACAGGCTGCTGAGGTTGACCTTCAGGTACATCGGCTACATACATGGCTTTCACATCAATATTCCCTTCGACTATTACCTTACCTATCTTGGCGTCGAGAATATTTGTAACCAAGCTTTCGGTGTCAAGGGTAGCATCCACCGATATTACCCGCTCTATATCCGGTTTTCCATCAGGCAGCATTATTGTACCTTCCACAATTGCTTGGGTCTTATCTTCGCCAACCACCTGATCAACCCTGACCAGTTCTTTTGTCAATACTACACCCATTTAAATCCTCCTTTCCCTAATAATACGCACCTTACTCTTATAATATATGTGAAGCTTGCCAAATATGTTACACATAAAAAAAATACTAATTTTTTAATGTGTAACATATCTAATCTTAATTTTACTCTAGATCTTGATTCGAGACAGTAGTTTCTTTTAATTGATACTCTATAACTTCCGAAGCTTCCTCGGTAGCCACGGGCTGTGCTTCTTCCTGCGAAATGGTACCCTCACTGTCTTTTGTCTGCTTTTGGCCTTTTTGAGTTTTGGTTTTGGGCTGTAAATTCGTGACATTACACGAGCGTTCTCCAAACAAATTTCTCAAAAACAAATAAAACACCACTGAGGCAATTCCAATAAAAATAATAAATACCAGCATTTTCATTAGCCACCTTCCCCCTTTTTCTACCATACATTTCAGTTTCTATATAATGTTATAACGTATATATAGTATGCTTAATAATATAATATGAGCGGATATATAAAAGGTGATGGCAAAATATAGTTTGAATATTTTACCATCAGCCTAAAATATTGAAATGTCCCGGTTTATCCACATTATCAACAAGTTATCCACATAAAATCCACAATATATGTGAGTAATTCACATCAACTGATAAAAAAGGAGCTGCCACACTACATCCATATAGTTTGCAGTGGTAGCAGCTCCCTTTTTTGTATATATAATTCCGATGCAGAAACTCTTCTGAGGTGAAGATGACAGAGAGCATCTCTTTTTAAGCAAGACCGTTATCATTCTTTAGCTTTGAGACAAAGGATCGGAATTATAAGTAAGTTATCCACAGTTTCCACAATTACATAGTTTTTATTTAATTCCAATAAAAGTCTGTGTATACATTTTACCGTAGGGTCCCCCGTCAACAATTCCAATGCCGATATGGGTAAAGTTGGAGTTTAGTATATTGGCACGATGGCCCGGACTGTTCATAAGCCCACTATGAGCCCGCTCCACGGTAGGAGCTCCTGCCAGGTTCTCACCGGCATATCTATAGGTAATACCGTTGCTTTTGAGTGCATCAAAGGGTGTGCCGTATGTAGGTGATGTATGGCCGAAGTAATTTTTATCAATCATGTCCTTGCTCTTTTTACGAGAAAGGTCTACAAGTCTCATATCATTTTGCAGGGGCTTGAGGCCAGCTTTTTTACGTTCGGCATTTACCAATTCCAGCATCTTGTTTTCATCGGCGGTAAGGCCTTTTACATCAGGTTCACTTGGGATCTCCTTGGACGTTTCACCGGGCTCCTTTACCGAAGGTGCCGACGGAGTTTTTACCGGCTCCGTTTTACCGGGTAGAAGGTCTCCCTGAGATGTCAATACCCACTTCCCATCTTTATAGGTGTAAACAAACCTGAATGTCTTGGTAGAACCTTTGGCCACAGAATTTAAATCAATGGGAATTTTAAGGGTTTGAGTTTGGCCGTTGATGGTGAATTTAACATTATAGTAAGTTGCTGCACCGGCAACACCCGGTAGAGCCAGCACAAACACGAACAGAAGTGCGACCGCTATTTTTTTGTGAATGTGTTGCATTTTATATTGCCTCCTTCATAAGATTTCCCACAGGTTTTTTAATCCTGCGGTATATATAAATATTATATAATTTATTGACTTAATTGGACAAACTGTAAATATCTTTATTGTAGAGGCAGTCCTCTTTTTAGACGTAACAAGTAACATATTATACAGATTTTGATTAAATTGTTCAAATAAAGGTTATGGTGGTTAATTTGTCCACTATAATCTCATGTTTTTACCATTTTGCTTAAGTTTTGGATACTGCAAAAAAGCCGTTGATTTCTATCAACAGCCTGGATGTTTTCCCGGTTTTTAATAAATTAACTCAAAATATATTTTTATCATTATCGACGACCTGTGTGATCATGAATGTTAACATGTTAATTACCTGGGAAGCCTCTGAAAAATTCCGGGTTTGTGTCATTTGTCGCTCACGATGACGGTTTTAGTATCGCTCAGAATGACGGTTTTAGTTATTTGCCATAATGTTTCACTTTTTCGGAGCCTTCCCTGGCACTTCTATTTGTAAGAGTTTCATTACGTTGATTATTGGATTTATTAAGGTGGCTTGGTCAGAGCCGGCAAATAGAAGGCCTACGGCCTTCATTTCTTCGTTGACTACTATGGATCCACTGTCGCCGGGTTGCGCCATGGGACCTGTGAGAATTTGTTCGTAAAATGTGGCTTCTTCCCCTGGACCAAGCATGACTTTTATTACAACATTCATGGCCTTTATCTGACTGGAAGTAATCCCTGTGGTTCGGCCGCTCTTTTGAAGGGTCATACCGATGCTGGGTTCTTGGATTCCGGTTATCTCCCCCAAGCCCACTATATCCGAAGTAACGTACTCCGCTTTGACGGGTCTGGCTACCGCAGCATCAATCATGTTTCGAGAAGAGGTCTTTTTAATAAAATTGATTTCATAGTTAGGTTTTACAACTTTCAGTATTTTATTGATGGTTTTTTCCAATTTAACAGCTATAGCGCAACGGCTGGCTTCGGTGGCTTTTGAAATCGGGACGAACCTTTCCAAATATGCTATGACATCGGAAGCAGACCCTCCGTCGTGAGCCCCCGGTTGCAGTATGGCATCCCCGATAGCTGATTTGCCATCACTTCCGTCAGTAGCATTTGCCAGCACATGGTTGTTTGAAAGGATGAGAGGTTTATCGGTTTTTTGATC
>CAZFME010000024.1:0-17110 GCA_964520055.1 uncultured Clostridia bacterium | reverse complement strand
CAAGGCTCCAAAGGTTCCGGCGGTAATTCTGTAATGACCGATGCTCATCCCCGGCTTGGCGGGCCTTGCTTTTTCGATCCGGGCTGCTAAGAGCTTAACCTCTCCCACCTCTATTACATCGGTGGGAGTATGGCTTAGAGTCTTGGGTATCATGTTGCGCCCCAATAATTTTTCATCAGGAATCTTTTCTTTGACAAGGACCATTATTGCTGGTTTATTGGTGGTTTTGCCCTGAATTATTTTATATCCGAATCCAAGACCTACAACGTTCTCCAGACTTAGTATCTTTTTTTCGTGCTGCCTCAAAATACGGTAAATCCGTTCCATAAAAATCCCCCTTTCAAAGCCTATATATTTATATATATATTTAAAAAAGGGGGCAATTGTGTGTATTATGCGGTAAAAAAAATAATCCCGAGAGATTCGGGATTAAAGTGTGCCGTATTTAAGTTGTGGTTCATCATTATGCAAAACCGTGAGTTCTACCGTATCAGTCAGTATATCGGAGTAGCTGTAAGAAATCCTCCTTACAAATTCCGGTGACTCGGTTACCTTCACTATAAATATATTGGGATAAACCTGTTCCAGTACGCCTTCTTTTTCAAAGGTCTTTTTACGGCCACGGTTAGCTCGGAGTTTCACCATTTTACCTACGTTGGACTCTACATCTTTACGGATTTTTCTAAGTGCATCTGCCGAAGCCATAACCTCACCTCACAAAAAATACAATATACAATATATATTATAGCACCTGCTTGTCGAAATGTCAAATATTAAATTAGTTTATCAGTCCTGGTCAGTTTTGTCAACATCACAAATAATAAATAAAAACCGATTTGGGTATAAAAAACCGATTTATCTTGATTAATCATGGTAATAGTCCTTTATCCCGCTGATTATAGCCTTAGCGGCTTTCTGCCGGAACTTAGGTTCTGAAAGCAATCGCTCCTCTTCCGGATTGCTGAGGGCAGCAGTATTTACCATCACTGACGGATTGTTGGTTTCCCTGAGCACAAATAGATCCGCGGGCTTTACACCCATATCTTTAAGCATCAAAGCTACAGTTAATTCCCGATGAATATATTGCGATATTTTTTTGCCTTCTATATCGCCAGGGTAATAAAAGGTTTCAGTCCCGCCCATTTGATCATCTGAGAAAATATTTTGTTGAATGCTTATAGTTATATCAGGCTTATTATCGTTGGAAATCCGCACTCTTTCCGCAAGGCTTACAAACTCATTTTTATCACGGGTTAGAACTACTTTTGCGCCACACTGCTCGAGACCTTCTGCCACAACTTTGGCTATTTCAAGATTTACATACCCTTCCGACAGGCCCATGGGACCTGAGCTGCCACTGTCACCTCCATGACCGGGATCAAGCACTATGGTTTTGCCTATGAGTGGTTTTGAATAGGTGGGTTTTTCCACCTGTTTAAGTTCTACGCCGGTAAAATAAAACTTTAATATTTCATCTACTGGAAATCCTAACAGTGCCATACCCCGAGACCCATACTGGCAAAGTCCCAAACCGTTTCCCAAGCCCATCACTTGAATGGAAAGGCCGGATACTTTCCACGTAAATCTTGTTGAAGAGAGGCCAAGCAGGTTCCTGACATCTTCGCCGCCAAAAACCATGTCACCGATTCTTATTTTTTTTATACGCCCTGAGGCTGTAGACTTTACACTGTCTAACAGCCCCGGGATTTCCTTTTTATCAGAAAGGTTGTCATCAAAGTTAATTGCCAGCCGGCGTTTAAGTTCTCGAATGGAGAAGTTTT
Source organism: uncultured Clostridia bacterium (assembly GCA_964520055.1). GTDB lineage: Bacteria > Bacillota > Thermosediminibacteria > Thermosediminibacterales > Tepidanaerobacteraceae > DUNY01. Next base: position 15,329 of record CAZFME010000024.1, on the reverse strand, counting down.
TTGTAATGTTCCAGTAAGGTGAATCCTTGCAATAAATACATTCCACTCGCCGCAAATAACTGACTTTGTTTCCCCATACATTTTCCGAATCTTCGGTACACCCTCCGCAAGCCTCATGATATACGGCTTCTATAGGGTTATTATTGTATACCATAATGGTTTCAGATGTTTCTTTAACCGCAGCCTCGATTTTTTCTGTAAACTCTTCATAGCGGCCAGCCCATATTCTCTGCCTCTCATCTATATCTATAAAACCCTGACAGTGCACGGGCTCGCTGCAGACATCAAAACCCGGCTGTCGTTTGCACCCGCTGCCCCCAAAGATCCCCATGCGTTTGACGGCCAAGGTTCTACAACATATGGCTTGGGCTTTAAGGGCTTCTTTGGGAAATTCCGGAGGCATGCTGGCTGAAACGGCCCCAATCACATACTCCTTTAAATCTAAGATCCGCGCCTCTTGTTTATCAGTATTATAAAGTTTAACCGTCAGTTCTTGGTAGTCAAAAGTCATAAATTTCACCACCGATAGTTAAAATTATTCGTAAGGTGAACGCGGAAGCCCCTCTCTGAACTTACCACGGGTTTCTACACCTCCAATCCCCTTAATGCCGGTTATCGTAGCAGCTATTCCATCTTTTGCGGAAATGATTTTGTTGATAGGTGTGAAAGCTACCTTTTCAATTATAAATACAGGATCTAAAGCATGTATAAACACCCGATGCGGTGAACTGGCAAAATTGGCCCCCGCTCGGAGAATTCCCTCATAATGGGACTGGCAAGCCCCTGCAAATATCACTAAGTCATCCAGGGATGGCTCAAAACGCCTGGCATTTCGTACCGAATCGATAAAAAATCTAGAATTCCTGTAATTATCCACACTGTTAAAATCCCTTTTATCCTTGAGTAAGCCGTCATGGCCTGTAATGACCAGAATATCCGGATTGTATTTTATGAGCAAGCTATGAATTCTTCTCGGCTGCTCTTTTTCGGTCAAGCTAACGCCATAGGCTTCAATGTCAAGTTGCTTATAGGTGGTAAGGCATAAATCCAAATATTCCTCATCACCATCGATGTGAAGAACCATCCCCGGAACGTCAAAAAAACCGTTGCTCTCTTCCAAGTTGTTCCGGGTAAAGCGCCTTTGCTTTTCTAGTTCCCGGCGATAAAAAATTCTTTCCATGGATTCGTTACTTTTTCTGATGTAATCTTTTTTATATTCCCTAACTTCAACGGATGTAGGCAAAATCAAATCGTCCATGGGAGCGTCGGCAAGAACTCTAACGTTGAGGCCTTTTAAGGTGCAATAACCCTCTTCCTCAATGATATCGACCACTTTGAAAAATACATCTTTGTCGTAGGAAACTCGGGCTACCACATCCCCGATCTTAATTTTAGCCACCTTTTTCCCCCCATTTTCATTATATTTCACCCTTGACTGGCTTATTACATAATATGATGGTAACAGGGGGGATGTGAGCATATATACGATTGAGGTGGGAAAAATGAATATGGCCGTGGTTCCTGCAAAAAATGAGCAGGGAAGAATCGGCAAGGTTCTCACTTTGCTAAAAGAAGCCCCAGTGGAAAAAACCATTGTGATAGTAAACGGTTCGCAAGATAATACCATGAAAGAGATAAAAGCTTTAAGAATGGAAAATATCGAGATACTTTATTTCACGCCGGAGCTTGGCATAGATGTTCCAAGAGCCATAGGGGCCTACCAGGCTTATAAAAGCGGTGCCACATGTGTGGTTTTTGTGGACGGTGATTTGGTGGGCAATATTCGTATTCAGGTAAATGAGCTTATCCATGCTATAACGACACACAAGATGGATCTTGTCATGACCGACTGTTACCCGGATATGACATATAACAGTGATCTAACCGAGCAAATATTGTTATTTCGAAGTCTGTTAAATCTAAAACTAGGACTTTATGATAAAATCGGAGTGGCCACCCCTTCTCATGGTCCCCATGCTATTTCCCGCACGCTTATGGAGCTAGTAGATTTTCGGGATTTTGCAGTGCCACCGGTGATTTTGGCTTTTGCTGCTCGGCAAGGGCTTTTTGTTGACGTGCCCACAAAACTGCCACAAAGGCAGCTTGGCTCTAAAGTACGGAATTATTTTCATGCAAAAAAAATCGCCGACACTATAATAGGCGATACCTTGGAGGCTATAAACTATTTTAGTGGCAAGCCTCGAACCCGCTGTTATCTCTATAAAGAATATCAGGGATACAATCTTTTTCGTCGCTTTGATATATTGGAAAAGTTTTTAGCGGCTGATTGAACGAGACTTCATTTAGAGGGGGGGATAGAGCTCCCTCTAAATTGCCATGCAGTATATTACTTTCATATCAGTGTTAGACCAGTGATAGAGGCGGGTGACTTAGGATAGGATAGTTTAGTGCTGAATGCAAAAGAGGCATTTTCCCTTGGGAAAATGCCTCTTGATTTCTATTTGGTATGTCTGTCGGCCACTTTGCTGGCACCACAGGCATTGGGCTTTATTTTAACCTTAAATCCGCTGCCCATGACCCACCCCACTACTTCACGAATGAGTTCTTTGGTATCACCATTTTGGCCGATGTCCACGTGAACTTCAACATCCATATCCTTGTAACAGGTCTTTGCCAGTTCCTCTTTTAACCTGGTCACCGCATCCAACGACATGGAAGTCTCCGTAAAGATTTTATGGCGCAGGCTTTTGACATGTAACATATATTTTCTACGATAATAATAGCGAGCTCCCTTGCCAACCCGATGGACTATTACGGCAGTAACAAAACATGAATTCTGTCTGGTCTGGGAATCAGTGCCGATTATAAGCTTATAAGATGCCGAAGGCTCCTCTTCCATAAATGCTACAATATCTTGGACCATCTCCCCAATAGACATTCTGCCTTTTGTGGGGTTAATAAAATTCATGATAATCATCCCATCCTTATAATTACAAAGTATGTATGTACTGCCCTATAATCCTATTATGCCCATCAGGTTATTGCTGTTCGTAACAGTCAAGACTGTCTATCACAATATAGGGGCTACAGGTAACTTTGCTCCTGCAACGCTTTGGAGCGTTCAAAACCTCTATGTCATGACGGCTACCTACAACACAGGTGGTCTCTTATAAATACGGTCTTCCTACACCCTATAAGAACAATAGTTTTAATTAAAACTCTCTCGGTCAGCTTCACTTATGAATTTCTGCTATTCTTAAGTGCTTCGGCAAGTTTGGCATATTCTTCAATTGAAAGGGTTTCACCTCGGCGCAAGTTATCAATACCAACCGCTTCTAGAGCCTTATCTATAACATCGGGATTTATACCCGGAAGGGTTAATCTACTTTTAAGTGAGTTTTTTAAAGTCTTTCGCCTTTCTCCAAAAGCTGCCTCAACAACCTTGAAAAAAAATGCCTCATCTTCAAGCCGAACCCGCGGCTTTTGCCTCAGTATAATTTGGATTACCGCCGATTCTACCTTCGGTGGCGGTAGGAATGAGTTGCTGCCTATTGTGCATATCAGCTTTATATCGGCATACATCTGAACTGCTATGGAAAGAATGCCGTAATCCTTGCTGCCCGGGCAGGCCGTAAGCCGCTGAGCCACTTCCTTTTGAACCATAAAAACCGCAAGTGTTATCCAGCGCCGGTTTTCTATGATTTTCATTATAATCGGGCTGGTAATGTAATAAGGTAGGTTGGCCACAACTTTAAACCTGCCATCGAAGTGGCTTTCTCGCATTTTATTCATATTTAATTTTAGCACATCTGCTTCTAATATACAAATATTTTTGAAATCTCCGGTCAAATCTTCCAGTATGGGTATTAATTGCCTGTCTTTCTCAACGGCCACCACTCGCTTAACTCTTGCTCCTAGCTCTAGGGTAAGTGCTCCCAGCCCGGGACCTATCTCCAGCACCTCATCCTCCGGCAAAAGCTGTGCCGCTTTAATTATGGCCGAAAGAGGCTGCCTGTCCACCAAAAAATGCTGTCCCAAGCGCTTATCGGCCTTTATTCCGTATTTTTTCATTATACTTTTGGTATCTATGGCTGAACTCCTCCTTAAAGATGCTGTATAAGGATGCTTGTGGGTACCCCCTAATGTTTTGCTGTAAAAAAAAGATAGGCTAACCTATCTTTTTATTATTGCTCCGGATTCTAAATTCCACGTCAAGTTCCTCGGCCAGTTTGCGGCTTTTCTCCAGATCTATGTTAGGTACATCTACTACCGATACTATAACCTTTGGAACATGGTTTTTGGATTTTCGGGTAAATTCCAAAATGGAATAAAAGGCATCTTCACCGTATTCCGGATGACATATCTCATTGTATTTCTCAGCATTTTCGGCATTAAGGCTAATGGAAACAATATCTATCAATCCTTCAAGCTGTGGTGTCACATCTTCACCGTAAATCCTGTTGGCTTGACCATTGGTATTGACCCGAATGGGCACAGCCGGATATGTCTTTTTAAGGTGTTTTGCCACATCAATCACTACCTGGAGCCGCATGAGAGGCTCACCATATCCGCAAAACACCACCTCTTTGTACTCCGTGGGATCTCCTATGGCATCTATGATTTCCTTGGTTGTAGGTTCTTTGTCAAGCCACAGATTGTATCCCCTCACTCCAGGCTCAAACTGTCTGATACAAAACTCACAATTATTTGTGCACCGATTGGTGATATTCAAATACAGCGATTCTCCTAATTCATAAGCTATCATTTTTTTTGCACCATCCAATTACATTAAAAGATAACAAGCTTATTTTAACACAGTAACCATAAAATTACAACAAATAGTGATTTTTTGGAGTGGCAAACTAAAAAACAGAGGTTTTTATTATATGTGTGAGTTTAGTATGGAAACCCTTCTTAAATATGTAAATGACGGCAAGTGTCCCCTTTGAAATAAGACCGTCGTGCTCAAGGGAGCGATGCCGTCATCTTCACTGTAGTAACCTTATACACTACATGCATTTTTTACTGTGCTAAGGAAGATACGCTTATACTTGCACAGCTGAACGCTGTATTCCGTAAAAAAGCATTTCCAAGATTTTATCGGCTATTTTTGTAGCATCTGTATCGTTGCGTCCAAATAACCTGTCAGCCATAAGGGAAACCATTACCCCCAAAAGGCAATGAGCAATAAAGAGTGAATCAATATGCTCATAGCAACGATACTCTGCCACTACTTGGGCTAAAAACTGAACTATTTTTTGTTTTTGGTTAAAAAGCCATACTTGTATGTCCTCATCTACTGTGCCGGGGCGGTTGATTAAGAGGTTGGTCATTTCCTTATGACTATCCAAGAAATTAAAAGTATACTCGATTATAGTCCTTAGTACTTGTTTGAGATCCTGTTTATATTCAATCTGCTCACACAGTGACTTAAGAAAAACATCATATACTTCTTTTAGCATACAGTAATACAGATGTCTTTTATTTTCAAAATATAAATATATAGTGCCCTTTCCAATCCCGGCCATGCGGGCTATATCCTCAACTTTGGCCTGATGATAACCGTCTTTTGAGAAAACTTTAGCCGCAGCATCTAAAATATTTTTGCGCTTTTGCGCTTTTTTCATCCTCATTACCACAATCTCGCCTCCGTACGCTAATTTATTTTTCTTCTAAACCTTTACCAGCCCAGCATTCAAGCTCAGCAACAGCTACGTTGTAATTAAATACACTGGATGTATATAAAAGCTCCGCACCATAAAGTCTTTCATTTGCTTCTAAAAGTTCTGCAGTAGTTGCAACTTGAGACTTATGCTTTAAGTCTACAATCCGATAGGTTTCCTGAGCCATTTTCTTGACCTTTTCTGCAGCCATCAATTTTTCTGCAGTTTCATCTACAGTTAAATAAGCTGCATTTACCGCTAGTTTTATAGACTCCTCAGCCTCTTTCAAGCCCAACTCCGCCTTCTGGGCATCTGTTTTTGCCTTTCGATATACATAGGCATTTTTCGCATAATACCTTAATGCCATAGTAGCATTTAAACTGGTAACCTCGGCCATTTCCCGAGCACGAATCACCTCAGGACGAAGCTTTAAAGCACTTTGTATCATATCTTGTAAAGGTTCTGTAACCACTGGCTTGTATTTAAATCGCGTAGTTAGGGTAAGCGGAGCAGTAAGCTCCCGCCCCATTAATTTGTTTAAACTCATACGAGCAAGTTCTAAATTTTTCTCAGCTGTATATAGATTTTGCATAGATTGGGCCAAACCCGCCTCTGCCATCAGCAGAGAATCTTTAGCCACAACACCGTTTTCAAAACTAACCTGAGCATTTTTTAGTTGTTCTTTGGATCTGTCTACTTGGATTTTGGCATTTTTCAAATTATCTTCGGCCATAAGCACATTATAGTAAGTCCTCTCAACATTAATTCTGAGATTTTGCTCTTCCAATTCAAAATTCTTTTTGGCAATGAGCTCTTCAGCCTCTTTCAGCCTTGGAGCTACATCCATGCCTTGAGCGCCTTCAAAACCGTATATCACACTTTCGACCTGGGCTAGCTTCATGCTTGTGATCATCCCTTCAATCATTCCTACAATAGGATTTGGGGAAACTTCTATTGATATATCCTTTTGATCCCTAGCCTTGTCTATCTTTTTTGATGTCTTAACCGCCTCTTCCCTTTCAACCTTTGATTTTTCATGATCCCAGGCCTTTATTTGAAGCATCGTATTGTTTTTTAATGCCAGTTCCACACACTCATCAATTGTATATGAGGTTTTTTCTTCAGCTACCACCGTCAAAGGTGTATACAAAAATATTGCCAGTATTAATACTATGGAAATCGCTTTTTTTCGCAATCTTATCATCTCCTCGAGTTTATGCCTTATTTGGCACTGGTTTCACGACCAAACAACCCGTGCATATCATCAAAAATCGAATACATAACCGGAACTACTATCAGTGTTATCACCGTAGATACCATCAGCCCATACATAACGGATACTGCCAAAGGTGCTTGGATTTCACCGGCTTCGCCGATGCCTAAAGATAGTGGTAAGAGCCCTAATACCGTAGTAAGTGTTGTCATACTTATTGCTCTCAACCTTGTTGGTCCAGCCTCTATGATAGCTTCCCGGGTAGATTTGCCCTCAGCTTTGAGCTGGTTGATATAGTCCACCAGAACGATTGCATTGTTAACGGCAATACCTGCCAACATTATTATTCCCATATATGCCGGAACGTTAAAGGATCTCCGGTTTAAGAGCAATCCGAATACTACACCAAAAGATGCCACCGGCAAGGAAAACATGATGGTAAAAGGATGCAAAAGTGATTCAAACTGAGCAGCCATGACAGCATAGACCAAGATTATCGCCAAACCCATGGCAAGCCTTAGTTCTTTAAATGCCTCAACCATTTCTTTATTCTGGCCTTCGAATTTTACAGAATAACCCTCAGGCATGTGTACATCTGCCATATGTGACTCAATATCCCGAATTACATCACCCAAACTGCGCTGATAAATATCTGCTGAAACATATACCAGGCGCTCTTGGTCTTCCCTTTTTATAATGTTAGGTCCTTCGGTAATGTTAAAATTTGCAATAAACCCAAGGGGTACATTTACACCTTCAGGAGACATTATTGTCATTGCCTGCAAGTCTTCCAATGTCTCCCGGGCCGTATCAGTCAGTTGAACATTTACATCCACTTCGGACCCGGCTACCTTGTATTGAGTGGCTACAGCTCCGTTTATTGCCGCTCTTACGGTTGCAGCTACACTATACGTATCCAATCCGTAATAAGATGCCTTGTTTTTATCAACTCTTACCTGAACTTCGGGCCGACCCTCTTCCATCGTTGTCTCCACATCACGAGTGCCGGGTACCTTTTGTACAATGTTTTTTATCTTATCTGAAAGCTCATCTAAAACTTCGAAGTCTTCACCCTTTATGGCCACCTGAACCGGTTTGTCAGAACCGGTTACCGAACCTATTCTGCTAATAATTGTGGCACTTTTTACATCGATTTCCGCTCCCGGGACTTCCCCTATCTTTTGCCGAAGCTCTTCGGCAATATCTTTTGTCCGACGTTTCCGCTTACCATGAGGCACTAAGCGTATATCCATACTTCCTATTTCTGTAGTACCGGTACCGAGGAAGGTTTTCAATGTGGTAGTCCCTACCTGGGCTGAAAAACGCTCAACTTCTGGGATTCCCATAGCCTGTTGTTCTATATGCCTCATCACTTCATCGGTCAAATCGACTTTTGATCCAAGTGGTAAGGATACTTCAACATTTATCTTACCTTCGTCAGTTTCCGGAAAGAATTCCGAACCAACTAAAGGTGCTGCCAACGCACTTACGGCAATTACACCTACCATTGCAAGGACAATGACCTTTCTGTGATCCAGGGCCCATGCCAGCATATTTCCATACTTTACATCAACTTTTTTATATATTTCATCGGTTTTTTTGAAAAGATTATTTAAAAACCCGGTTTTCCCACTGCTGGTTTCATGAGCGTCTACCAGCCTGGAACTTAAGAGTGGTACAATCGTTACAGCCACAAAAATTGAAGATATGAGGGCAAATGTTATTGTTAAACTCAACTCTTTGAATATAGTTGAGGTAATACCCTCAATAAAAACTATCGGCACAAACACTGCAATAGTGGTAAGTGTTGAAGCCATTATAGCCAAAGTCATTTCCGAAGCACCTATAGATGCGGCTTCAAGCTTACTTTTGCCCAATGTCTGGTGACGGTAAATATTTTCCAGAACAACGATAGAGTTATCCACCAGCATACCGACACCAATGGCCAAACCACCTAAGGACATTACATTTAACGTGATCCCTGCAAAATACATAATCACGATTGTTGTTATTATAGAAATAGGTATTGAAACGGCTATAACTAAGGTAGATTTATAGTTGCGCAAAAAGATGAATATTACTAGAATAGCAAGAATCGCACCTTGTAAAGCATTTTTTGCAACGTTTTTTATAGCCTTCTGTATATAGTTGGATTGATCTAAGATCTCAGTTATTTGGATATCCGATGGCAAGGTCTTTTCTATTTCTGCAAGTTCTTTTTTTGCTCTTTCAGCCACTAACACACTGTTGGCGTCACTTTGTTTTTGTACCAGAATCCTGAGACCGTCATTTTTATTTATCCTGGAATATATTTTGACTTCTTCCTCTGCATCCTGTACATCAGCTATATCTCTCAATCGAACGATAGCCCCTTGCCGGTTTACAACCACCAGGTTTTTGATTTCTTCCATATCTTGGAACTCCCCGGTGGTTTTAACTAACAATTCTCGATTCCCATAATCCACTTCACCTGCAGGTACATTTATATTGCCAGCTTTCAGGGCTGAAATCACCTGTGAAAAAGCCACTTTATATCCTGATAGCTTATCTGGATACACCCTTACCCGAACTTGCCTTTGGGCACCGCCAACCATTATTACACTGGAAACCCCTTCAACCCTCTCAATCTGTTTTACAATAGTATCATCTGCCAGCTGCCTCAAATACATCGTATCTCTTTCGCCTTCCATACCTAAGATCAACACAGGCATCATGGAAGGGTCCATTTTTAAAACTATCGGCGCTTCAGCATTTTCCGGTAAAGTTCGTCTGATAAGATCAAGCTTTTCCCTAACATTCATAGCTGCGATGTCAAGATCTGTACCCCATTTGAATCGAACCTGTACAACCGATACATTTGGTTGACTGTCGGAAAGAATAGTTTTTACATTTTCAACACCAGACACAGACTTCTCAACCGGCTTAGTAATTGTATCCTCTATTTCCTCCGATGCAGCACCGGGGTATGTAGTCAAAACAACTATAACCGGCACATCCACATCTGGTAAAAGATCAATAGACATCTTAGATACAGATACAAATCCTAATATCAAGATAACTACAACGACCATCAGCATAGTCACTGGGCGTTTTATAGCAAAATCCGAAAGTTTCATGTTATTTTTCACCTCAACCCTAATCTAAAAGTTTAACTACGGCTCCTTCTTTCAGCATGTTCTGACCCTTGACTACGACTTTGTCTCCGGGATTTATTCCTTCCAGTATTTCAACACTATCGCCATTAGTTATACCGAGTTTTACCATGCGTTCTACAGCTTTATCCTCAGATACCATAAAAGCTACATTGCCGTGTTTCTTAAGCAGTATGGCATCTTTCGGCAGCACTACTACATCCTGCTTTATCCCCTTCTCCATTTCTACCTCAGCAAACATTCCGGGTTTTAGGACATGGTCTTCATTGTTCATGCTTATTTTTACTTGAAACAATCGAGTAGGGTTAGAAGCCGGTGGCACTATGGTGATAATCCCCTTTATCTTTTCATTACTAACTGCCCCTACTGAAACATCCACTTCTTGGCCATCCTTTATCTTGTTTATTTCCTCTTCAGCTACATCAATTACCACTTTGACCGTATCAATGTTTACAACTGTTAAAAGCGGATATCCTGCAGCTATAACCTCCCCATCGTTGGTAAGTTTGTTTGAAATAATCCCCGTTACCGGTGATGTAATTATAGAGTTCTCAAGATTGGTCTGTATAAGACCTACAGCTGACTCAGCCTGTTTAACTTGTGCCTTCAGTGCTTCTATATTTTTAGGCAATCGCTCTTTAGTAAGCCTATACTGTTCTTGAGCTGTTTCATACTGAGTTTTGGCTACCTGATATTTGAGAGTCATTCCGTCGAAAACCTGTTTAGAAATTGCCTCAGCTTCATAAAGGGCTTTCATTCGTTCATAATCTGCCTTTGCATTCACATAATTGGCCTCAGCCTGCTCCAGACCAGCCCTTACCTGTTCCAACTGCTGTGGCAGCGCAGCATCCTGATTTGCACTTAAATTTGCCTGAGCCATTGCCAGTGCTGCCTCAGCCTGAGCTAATTGATTTTGCAGTTCTTTCGTTTCCAGTATGATTAACGGTTCCCCTTTTTCTACAAAATCCCCCACATCCTTTAAAACCTGCTCCACGCGACCGGGAATCTTGCTGGTCACCTTTACATCATTTTCAGCCTCGATGGTTCCCGTAAGTTTTGTAATATCTTTTATGCTCTCAAGCTTAACTTCTTTTACTTTCACCGGCACTACTGCTTCTTCATCAAAATCGCCGGAGGTTTTTGACCTGCAGCCCGTTAGTATTGTTGAAACGATAAATAAAAACAAGAACATAACAGACAATAATTTTCTTTGTTTTAGTTTCATGAGCATATCTCCTCCCTAGCATATATTACTTTGCATGTAAAATAATTTTTAGTAATACCCAAAAACTGACTGCCCGGTTTTATTTAAGTCATGACTTTTAACCCCTAAATAGCTTTATAAGGGTTATCAGACATGAGAATGCGGATTGTGAGTGAGTGGTCACTCACTTATATAGTATAATTCCGTATGTATATTTTGTCAATAGAGGTTTGGCAATAGAAAAAAGAAAAATCACCTCACAAGTATTTACTGTGAGGCGATTCTATCACCTAGCATCTAATATTCTTTTCCGCATAATAAACAATGCCAATTGCTCCTGGACCCACATGCAATCCAATAACAGGACCAATATCGATTATGGTCACATCCATCTTTAATCTTTCACGTAGATTTTTAGCTAAGGCCTTGGCTTGCCTATAGCAGTTAATGTGATGCACAACAATTTCCTGTAAGCCGTAGTCGAGGTGATCTTGCAATGTTTTATTGACCATAGTCTCAATTGCCTTAACTTTTGTTCTGACTGTTTGCATTATTGTTGTTCTGCCGTTTTCCACTGTTAAAATCGGTATTATTTTAAGTACATTTCCAATTAAGGCACTTGCTCCGCCTATTCTGCCACCTTTTTTAAGATAGGCAAGATTATCTGTTATAAATAAGAACCTACTCCTTTTTATGTTTTGCTCCGCTATTTCTTTAACTTCATCCAGTGTTTTGCCCTTTTTGGCTGCTCTGGCAGCTACAATCGCAGCAAATCCTAATTGCATAGAATTGGAACGAGAGTCTATAATATGGATCTTTGCATCTTTATATTGGCTTACAACCATTTCTTTAACTTTGCAGGCACTAGCATACGTACCACTCATCTCTGAAGATAAGAAAATACAAAGGAGCTGATCCCCTTTCGATACAATATCTACCATCTCTTGATATAATTCACCTACCGATGGTTGGGAAGAGACCGGAATCCCCTTTTTTTCCATCATTTCATAAAATGTGTCATTTTTTATTTCCGTTTCTTTCATACTTACATCTTGAAAGGAAACATATAAAGGTACAACCTTGATATCCAGCTTTGCTCTAAGTCGTTCATCAATATAGCTAGTGCTATCTGTTATAATTTTTACAGTCATCAAACTTCTCCCCATTCACAAACTCATAAACAGGCAATCTTATTAAATACAGAACACCTTCCGACCCACTATCATATATTCGACTTTGTACCCTGATTGCCTTGTAACATTTAGTGATTACTCACTTATATAATATAATGCCTAAGAATATTTTGTCAATATAAGCATGACTTGAAGGGGTGTTTAAATTTTTGTATAAGAAAAAGAACTATCCCTGCTTATATTCTTGTCATAGGAAGTTCGTTATTGATGCCCTTTTCCAATAAAAACTCATGAACATCCACTAATCGATAGTGAAAAGCGAAGATGCATGAATTAAGATAAACTCGCCACATGCGAATAAAAGGCTCATCAAACATCTTTCGAATTTATCTAGATTCTTTTCAAAAATATCGGCCCAGTACTCTAAGGTCTTTGCTTTTACTTGACACAAAGTCAGTCAGGATTTCCGAATCTAGCTACCTTTGCTACCTGCTTCAGGCTTGATTCCCTCCTCATCATAATCGTCAGTATTAACTAATTGATTACTTACTTTTAGTATAACATAACTTTTAAAAAAATTTTTCTCTTTTGCTTTGTTTTATGTTATTTTTAAGCTAAAACACCTCCTGCTATCATGCTTTAATAATAGCAGGAGGTGTTAGTAATAATAAGTGTATAAGTGAGTGTCTGGCACATTTCCATGTATAGCTTTACAATTATTGCAATGAATAAGCTACACTTTTTTCATATAAAAATTCTGGGTCAATATCAGCTTGATTGCACCATTCAATACTATCAAATGATACTCTTACAGTTTTAAATTTACTTTCATCTTTTAACTCCCTATATATCCCTTTATCTAAATATGGCTTCATATCAAATATTCTTTTTTCACCATTTTCAAAAGTTAATGCCAATTGATAATCACTTAGTGGCTTAACATCAGTAACTGCTAGATACATCTTTCCACCTCCTACTTTAATGGATCGATTCTAAAAGGCAGCTCACTGTTCATTGTTAATTTCCAATTTGCTTTCAGCTCTTCTTGTCTCAATTCTGCCCAAGCCAATACAAGTTTAAGTTGTTTCCTAGGTAGGTATCCTTCTGTCAGTTCACAAGTATTAATATCTATAACAGCTTTATGCTCCGCGTAATATGCATGAAAATGAGGTGGATTATGTTCCTCTGGAGCAGAATACATTCTTATTATAATTCCGTAAAACATACTAATTGTAGGCATTTTCCCCATCCGCCCCTTTTTATCCTAATTTTTATTATACCATAAATCCTTCTTTTAAAAAGTCTTTTTACTTTTTTACTGATTCGTTAGTGTCAAGTAAAGTTGGCACTAACGAATTAGGTGGGTAACTGGCACATTTTTGCATTTTAGGCTAAAATAGTTCATAGGAGTGAGCTATATAATGAATAAAAAATGTATAAAACTGAGCAAAACCGTGGCACACGCATTAAGACATGCTCCACAAAACTATGGTTTAATTTTAGATGAAAAGGGTTGGACTGATGTAGATGAACTGATAAAAGGATTGAAAAATCACTCGAACAGATTTAAAGATGTAACAATATATGATTTGCAAAAAGTTATAACAGAATCCAATAAAAAACGGTTTGAAATAAATGATGGTAAAATACGGGCAACTTATGGCCATTCTTTGCTTTCTAAAATAAAGAAAAAACCTACATTGCCACCAGAGATTTTATATCATGGCACAACATCAAGAGCGGCAAAAAAGATTTTAGAGACTGCTTTAGAACCTAAGGGCAGGCAATATGTACATCTTTCCAGTGACGTAGAATCAGCTCATCAAGTAGGATCGCGTAGAACAAAAGAGCCGACGATTTTAAAAATCTTAGCACAGAAAGCTTATACTGCAGGGGTTAATTTTTATAAGGAAAAAGATGAAATATGGTTAAGTGATGCTATACCAGCTGAATTTATCACATTATAATAAGTGAATAAGTGAGTGCCTGGCACCAACCCGTCAGGTATGCCCATCTTTACTTAACATTATAACAAAACATTAGATTCTATACACGGGAGGTTTTTTTAATTATGAAATGTGAGCTTTTAAGCGGATGCATATTCTATAATGATAAAATGGACATTGAAAGTGGATTAGGTAAATTATATAAACAGCGATATTGTGAAGGTGACAAGACTTCATGTGCAAGATATACTGTTGCCAATAAAATAGGCAGACAAAATGTTCCCGCTAATTTATATCCTAATATGCATGAACAAGCCGAAAAGATATTAAAGGAAAATCATAAATAGCAAATGAGTAAGCTAACGCCGTAACCAAAAATGTAAATTATCTTGTGTAGATGGGTCTTTCCTGATGGGTTAGCCAAAAATGGGGTAGCTATCTACCTCCCCTTGGAAATCATATCAAGTTACGGTTTAACTAATGAAATATGATATTACCTACACAATCAGCAAAGTCCATGGAAAAAAGATTTGTGCTTGCTAGAACCTCGTAGTTATAAGCAAGTGCTTAGCACCTTTTTTGAATATTTTGTACCCCTCCCCAAAATATTCATTTGGCACAAAAAAGAAGAACCAACCGTTAGGTCAGTTCTCCTTTTTTGTTTGCCTTGACTTACTCAGTTACCATCAATAAGTGTATAAGTGAGTGCCTGGCACCTAATTGTTTTTAGGTACTCAGTAAAGGTAGCCGTTGGCAGTATTCTTCTTTTGCCAATCATGTTTGTCCATATCTGATCTCCAGTTGTTTCATCAATGTAGCCTTTATTTAATGCAGCCACTAATATACCTCCGGTAGCTACATACTCTAAATTATATTTTTTAACATATTTAGATATATCTCTCAGATTATTAGATGCAATAATTCCGTCATAAGTTTTTGCTAAAGCTATAGCTGCTGCTTCACCTTTACCTATTATCTTCTCCCCTTTGGGTGGTGCAACTGCTAATTCATAGTAAAGATTAAATTCTTCTGTATTTATCAATATTTCTTTTGTAGA
>CAZFME010000023.1:0-21223 GCA_964520055.1 uncultured Clostridia bacterium | reverse complement strand
ATAGGGGAGTATTCGCGACACTGTGTCGTGAATATTTTGTGTTTCTGGAGTATTTACGACATGGTGTCGTGAAAAAGATGTTTTATATACCATTCCTAAGTAAATTTTTGATGGCTTAAGATAGTTACCTAAACAAGTAAGCAATCGGTTTGTTACGCCTATGGAATGATATAACCACCACACGCTTTCCTTCATTGATATCGATAATGTTAAATTTCATATAAATATCTACCAATACTTCAGCATCCTCGAAGTTAAATAACATAACCTGCGGACAGAATACATATAAGACCTCATGTTCAAATCCTAAATTCGTGTTCTGTAGCGTATGGCAGAAATCATCCGGCTTAATTTTCAAAAGAATTTCCTTCTGCTTTTTACTGGTAAGATTATATTCGTTTACAAAATCAATATTTTCTTGTCTGTTTTCATTTTTTGAAATAACATACCGGTTTTCTCTTACACAATCCTTTATTGTTTCCAAAACATCGGCTATCTGCTCTTTGGTATAGTTCTGATTATAATGAGGATTCATTACACCACCTCTATGTAGTGCAATGATACTATATTATATGACATTTGTCAAGATTTATGCATCAATTAATGCAATAATTTAGGAAAAAGCGCATTCTGTTTTGGTTAAAGGCAGAAAAAACTTCCTGCAGTTTGTCCATAATCGGTGGAACAGGTAAACAGCCGTGGGAGAGGTAGTCGCCTCAGCTGAACAAACCACTGCCAGTTCAGAGGAGATATCCGGCACCATAACAGATACGGCTACTGCCGTGGAAGAAGTGGCCAAGGTCGCACAAAATCAGGCCCAATTTTTCAATGAAATCCATGACACTAAGGGGAGCGTGCAAAGATTTCTGAGTTATTTCAAGGACAAGGTTCGGGTAGTGACTGATGTTGAAAACATATATCAAAACATTGAAAAGTTTAACCCAATTAAACCAATAAACCCGACAGCACTTTCAGACCTGTTGAGAAATCGACAGGTTTTTTGTAGTTATGGTTTTGGCGCCGGTGGGCCATTAAGTCCGGCGGAATTTGTCCGGGTTACCGTCACCGGATATATCTTTTGAGTTGACTTGGCCATAAAATAGGCATAGTAAGCCAGGTAGTCTTACCACAAGAAGGCACCGGGCTTTTTTATTTTATTCGGTATCCATTTATAATGAAGTCACAATACACCCAAGCTCCCGCTTCCCAAAGGAGGTGGCCTGCGGTTCTCAGTGGGAAAGGGTGAAAGATGAAGGAGGTGAAAAAGCATGGCAGTAGTTTCTACTCCGTTGAACTCAAGTCTGCGTATAATTGTAGAGACTGGGAAGGATGAAAATAACAAATCCATCTATAGAACCAGGTCTTACAACAATGTAAAGACTAACGCCGAAGACGAGGATCTGATGAGTGTAGCCAACCAGTTGGCTGATATTCAGATTCATCCGGTACATGCAATCCGCCGGACAATGGAAAGTGAGCTTACCGAAGCGGTCTAAGAGGGTATAGCCCGAAAGGGCAGCCCTTACTTGGAATGTATTGAAGGGAGGTGAAAAGTGTGGATAAGAATTTGGAGCTAATATTTAAGAACGCGGCCGGTAAGAATGCTAGGATTTCTATGAAAGATCCCAAAGACGATCTGACCACCGAAGAGGTTCAGGCCTTATTGGATAACATTGTGGCTAAAAATGTCTTTGAAACTACAGGTGGTGATCTGGTTGAAGTAGTCGGCGCCCGTCTGATTCAGAAAGAAGTCATACAACTTATTGGCTAAGTAAATATTTTTTTAGCCGGGTGCTATAGGTACCCGGCTAAATTACCATGGAAAGGAGGATTTTTATGGATGAACTGGTAGCTCAGGTAGCCAATGTAGGATTCCCCATTGCGGTATCCATCTATCTTTTGGTAAGGGTGGAAGCCAAAATTGAGAGCCTTACTGCCAGTATCTATGAGCTGGCCAAGGTTATCGAAGGAATAAAAAATTAGGCGAAATATCTTAAAACAGTATATTGAGAGGAGTGGCAATATGAAAAGACTTTATCCTAGGTATATTGTGATTCACCATACCGCAGGTTTCGATGTGTCGGCACTTACCATAAATAGATATCATGCTGAACGGGGATTTGGCATAACAATTAGTTCACCTAGGCCTTTGGTAGCAGAATACGTCCGGCGTGGTTTTAAGCAAGTTGCAGGGGGCGTAATAGTCAGTATAGGGTACCATTATCTAATCCGGGCCGATGGAACTATTGAAAAAGGCCGTCCGGAGTTTTCACAAGGTGCTCACTGCAAAGCTCAGAACATGAACTTTAGGTCCATCGGTGTTGCCCTTACCGGCAATTTCGACTCCCGGGACAACCCCCGTGGTGCCAAAGGGCATATGGTGCCAACTTCGGAGCAAATGGCGGCTTTGAGGGAGCTTGTTTTTTATTTAATGGAGGTATATCAGATTTCAAGTGATCAGGTAATAGGACATAAAAGTGTAAAAAATGCTGCAACCAGCTGCCCCGGAAACAGGTTTGAGTTTAAGGTTTGAGGCTGTGATATATTTTTTGCCTTGACATCGAACATATGTTTGGTTTATAATGGACTTGCTTTCGCCTCTTGCACTTTTTTTGACTACTATGTCGGAGGTGTCTTCTATGGATATTGAAGATATTTTGAAAAATGACCTTGCCGCTTTTTTCCCGGTCTATGAAACCGGTAATGTGACTAGGGTTTTTACTGGCAACGGCATGCAGATTTTGGTTAGAAGAACCTGTAGAACGTTTTTAAAAAACCTGGCCCGGTTTTACGGTGTGGATCTTGTGGCAGCACGAGAGCACTACGGCAGATTTATTAATAAGAAACTTGGAGTTCCCATCCCCATGACGGCCAATCTGCTGCTTATTCCGGTCAAAGTCAGGAAAAATCCCCTGGGAAAAAATGACGGCACTTTAGGTTATATGAATTTTCGTGAGATTAAGCAGATTGCCGATGGTAAAAATGGCAAATGCCGTATCACTTTTCAATGTGATGAAAGCCTTCTTGTAATGGTCAGCCAAGCAACCATGAGGGAATATATGAAAAATGCCCGGCTGGTGGAAAGCCTTTTTTTGAATCAGCATTTTCAGAGCTGTGAGGCTGGCATGAACAGGGCTTGTGGGCATCTGCAAGAACTCGGCGGTAAATATACTGCAAGAATTTTCCCTCCCGAAAAATCGTCTCAAGGAAATCTCTCTGCAGAACCTGAAGAAAGGGCACAACTGTTTCCCCAGGAAAATTCCCTTCAGCATAATGAGATATTACTTCGGGAGTATCTTTTGAAACTGTTGATAGAAATAATTCGTATGCAAAAAAATCAGGCCGCAAAATAGTGGCCTGATTTTTTTGTGCCCTTATCTTGTAATTCTCAGAGCTACTCGATAGCTGCCGGGTTTTGCGCCTGAAGTAAAGACATATGCAGGATGAGGGCAAGAGTGTATTTTTCTCAACTCATATTACATCAGATTTGGATAAAGTTGCTGAAATCCAATATTGACTTTCAGGTATTAGGTAATCTACCTGTATTTGCACAGTATCTGGTTCTCGCTGTATTCATTCTTGTTGTCACTCTGTTATCTCTGGCGGCATCAATTAAAATTTACTCAAAAAAAGAGCTATAGCTCAACATTCCCAAAAGTCAGGCCACAAAAGAACGGCCTGACTTTCTTGTTTTTATCCTTTGCTTTAAATGTAATTAAAGACCTAAGTCATAGTCATAGCATAAGCGGGCAAGCAAAGCTCGTTTCTACCTCATACAGGATAAGTTAAGTGCCTGGCCACCTTAGATCCATCTCTCGAAAGCTCTTGTGATAAATATTATTCCCCAAAGATTAACAACCCCGTCGACAGTTAAAGTAATACCGATAAATCTCGTCAACACAATACCTCCGGCAAACGGATTGAAAAGCAACAATGTCCCTAAAACAACCGTAACTATAGCAAGGCTAAGGTGCATCCACCACTTTTCATGCTGTAGCCTTTTTAGATCAAAAGCCATTTGGAACCTCAAAACGCTATCAATAATGATCACAATTCCAAGCAGCACAGGAAGCACAGAAATTACTACTTTCGGGGCAATCAGCATAAAACTTCCGAGAATAATACAGAGAAGCCCATGAAACATGTCTAAATGTAACAAACTTCCGTAGACATTTCTTCTGTAGAATCCGATTATTCTGATGATACCTACAATCAGCGCAATGGTGCCAAATGATTTGCAAATGACCATGACAGATAACTCCGGCCTAGAAATAAGGGTGATACCTAACACAATATACAAAATTGACATGATTATGAAAGCGGTTTTAAATTTTTTTAAATATTCCATATTCCCCTCTCCTATCTTGCTAAACTTTTACACTGATGCCTTTTGGAGTCATGACTACTATATATAGAAAAAACTTGTTGTTCTCATCTCCAATTTTACCAAAATA
Source organism: uncultured Clostridia bacterium (assembly GCA_964520055.1). Taxonomy (GTDB): domain Bacteria; phylum Bacillota; class Thermosediminibacteria; order Thermosediminibacterales; family Tepidanaerobacteraceae; genus DUNY01. The sequence continues at coordinate 16,769 of CAZFME010000023.1, read as the reverse complement.
AGGGGTGTTTTTCTATACTTTTATATTTCGCCTGAGCAAAACTTAATAACTTTGGTGTTTAGCACCGAGCAAGTCTTCTATGAATTGTTTGGCTGTTCGGCCGGAGCGGCGGTTGTGCCAGAGTTCCCATTTTAGGGCCATCTGCCGGAGTTGTTCGAGCTCTATGTCTATCCCCTTACTTTCGGCTATACCCTCAACGATGTTAAGGTATTCTTCCTGGTTAGGGGAAAGGTATACTACGGTGATGCCGAAGCGATCCGACAGGGAGAGCTTTTCCTGAAGGGTATCTTGGGCTTTTATCTCATTTTCGTCCCGGTCGCTGTGGTATTCCCGGATGAGATGGCGGCGGTTGGATGTGGCGTATATGCGCACATTTTCAGGTGCCGATTCAAGGCTTCCTTCAAGGACTGCTTTTAAATACTTGTATTCTGTCTCATGCTCCTCAAAGGAAAGGTCGTCCACAAAAATAATAAAGCGATAAGGGCGGCCACTAAGCCTGGCAATGATATCCGAAAGATTCATCAGTTGGTCTTTTGTTACTTCCACCATTCTCATGCCCTCTTCACCGAATTCATGAATCAGGGCCTTAATGGTGGAAGACTTGCCAGTCCCTCTATCTCCGTAAAGCAGCATGTTGTTGGCTCCGAATCCATGAATAAACTGCCGGGTATTTCTTAAAACTTCGTTCTTTTGATCTTCATATCCTATCAAGTCTTCTAACTGAATGGGGTCAGGGTTGGGTATTCCTACCAACCGGCCGCCTTTTTCAGTATTAAACCATTTGAAAGCCCAGTATCTTGCGAACTTTCCGCAACCGGTATCCATGTAGAATTTAGCCAAATCATAGATACTTTGACTCCAGTCCAAGGAATTGCTTAACAATATTTTAATTTTTTGCTTTTGTTTGAAGTAGGGTTCGGGATAAGGGAAAAATGCATCACTTTCAACAGTGTACATCAGGGGAAAATCCGTAACTTTCCCCCATTTTTCCTGTATATAGAATATAAATGCGGAGAAGTCGAAATCATAAAGTAGTTGTAAGGATGTCAAATCTCTTTCGGTTAATTTTATAAGAGGTTGCTCTACACCATCAAGTCCCGACTTTTCACATCTTAGGCTGAAGGGGTTTTCATCCAGGAGTATCAGGTTCAGTATATAATCTCGCCAAATATTACCCACCGACGGTCCCTTATAGGTTTCACTTTCTACCACCAGGCTGCTGAAAAAATCGTGGTAATCGGAAACAAGATGGGGATCCGGCGTTTCTCTCAAAGCATTTTCCAGAATTTGTACGAACTTCTTGACAATATGGTTCTCTAACAGATTGCGATATATTATAAGAGACTTTGCCGCCATTTGTGCATCAAATGTCTTTTGTCTGATTTTACTCATAGGTATCTCCTTTCAATCTCTGTACAAATCAGGCCGACGATCGCCGAGGACTGGATTTTGAGCTCTGGCTTTGTCCACCAGGTCTATATCTATTACTGTAGTGAGGATATCCGGAGTGTTGTCACCTTCAATGAGAACCTCGCCCCATGGGTCCACTACCATGGATAGGCCGGGATATGCTACGCACCCGGTTATGCCGGCACGGTTTACAGCAGCCACGTAAAATTGGTTTTCTATAGCCCTTACTATGTTTAAAAGTTTCCAATGGATCTCTCGCGGCCCCGGCCACATTCCCGGAACAAAGAGCACTTTTGCACCTTTGAGAGCTAATCGTCGCACAAATTCCGGAAACCGTAAATCATAGCCAAGAATAATTCCACAGCAAATACCGTCAATATCAAAGGTGACCACATTGCTACCCGGGGTAATGGCAGGTGTTTTGTTCCGCTCACGGTGAACTTGGTCATAGCTGGCAATGATATTGCCTTGACGGTCTATTATATATGCGGTGTTGAAGACATCTTGGTCCCCTCTGCTTTCTATCACGGAACCCGCCACTATGTTGACAGAGTTTCTTGCGGCTATGTCTTTTAATCTATCCATCGCAGATGATCCATTATGTATTTTACCACTATAGTCACATTTATGATCCGTGCCGGATGTCCACATTTCCGGGAGAACCAGCACATTGGGTTTTTTTCGCTGCTTTAAAGCCTTGTTTATCATAGTTTCAGTCTGACCCATATTTGTCTCGCAGTCGCCGCAAACTACATTCATCTGAATCAAAGATATTTTTAGCTTTATATGTTCCATCCGCTTTACCTCCTTTTAGGTTTCTATAATACCGCAACACAGCCGCTATCACAGTCATATGTTTTAGTAGTAGCGAGGGTCAAAGACCACCCCTACATGTTCCTTATTTATTGTATGGGCGACCTTTGGTTCCTTTTATGCACATCTTGTTCATTTCTTAGATGTACGGGCTTCATAAGCTTTTCTTTGCATAAATTGGTTTTGTATTAATATTATTATAAGGACATTAACATGCCTTTGTCTTAATTATATCAAAAAAATATGTTTTTTTGTAAGGCGGTTGTAAAATTTGTGATATTTACTCTATATTACCAATATGATAGTATAGTGCTTGGGTAATTATAAAAGAATAATGACGGGCAATGAAAACAAGGATGACACGTCGAGTAGACAGGCGCCTTTCAGCGCCGAGTAGGTGATATGGAAGGGTGTCAATAACCCCGTCCCCTTGACACTTCATGTTCATCTGTTTTTTTTGGAAAGGAGAATATATTGTGCACTTTTCGCGCCATTGCAAGTTCCAATTGTTGAAAATAACTTTTTTGTTGTTGCTATCACTTTTTGTATTTATTTCAAATTTCCCTGCACCTTCATTAGCCGCACAGGTGTCAAAGACCGATGAGAAACCCAGGGTAGCCGTACTCTGCTATCATCATATTGTTCCTGAAGCTTTATCAAAAAGTATCGATACTGTTGTTCCCCTTTCGGAATTTGAAGACCAGATGAAATACCTCTATGAACATGGCTATTATACCGCCTCATCAAACGATATTGAGGAGTTTTTATATAATAAGAAGAAATTGCCGCAAAAAACGGTGGTTATCACTTTCGATGACGGTTATGCGTCTAATTACACTTATGCTTATCCGATATTGAAAAAGTATGATTTTAAGGCACTGATTTTCATTATAGGTAGTAAAATGATGAAAGATGGACAAACTCAGAATCCGAGTGTCATTGCCAAGCTTTACTTTGACCAAATAAAAGAAATGGCCGATAGCGGCCTTGTAGAATTCGGCAATCACACCTTTGATGCCCATGATTTTATAAATGGGAAACCTTGTCTGTTATCCATGTGTAAAGACCGTATATCCCTAGATTTTGAACAGGTAAACGAAGTTTTCGACGAAATTGGCCTTCTAAAACCCAGAAGCATCGCTTACCCTTACGGTAAATTTAATGATGTTTCGGTAAAGGCTGCCGAAACCAACGGGTATAAACTGGGATTCACGGTCAGTAAAGGCTTTGTATATCAAGATTCGCCTCCCATGACTTTAAACCGGATAATAATACCCCCGGATACGACGCCGGATAAATTTAGAGCCTTGTTACAAGATGATTCCCCTGCTCTCCCTGCAGGCTTTGAGAAATCCGTTATAGTCAGCCCGGGCTCTGATACGGCTTATGTAATGGGCAGGCCCTTGCTTTTGGAACCTGCTCCTGTTATCGTCAACGGAGTTACATTGGCTCCTCTGGATTTCTTTACGGAACGGCTGGGCTGGGATGTGATTTGGGATCCGATTTTATATCAGGTTGCAATGAAGGTTGCTTATGAAGGTCAGGCTTTGTTATCCTTCACCGCTTACCCGGCGGAGGGGAAGGCCATGGTACCCATAAGGACTTTGGCAGAGGCCATGGGCTATGAGGTCAAGTGGCATCAGAAGGAGAAGATAGTGGAGCTAAAGAAACCCTAAATATTGACGATTTCTTTATACAATGGTAATTCGAGCATAGGAAATCAGATATTCTAAAAACAAAAGCCATAGGTAATATTAGCAATCTAAGCAAAAGGTATTACCTGTGGCCTTATCTGTAGGGAATGGTCTTGGCCCTTCCGAATATCAAGGTCTCGGCCGCTTAGTACAGCAACAGATGCTGTTTCATTACGGGCGATTCATCAGGATCGTCACATTTCGTTTTTTTGCAACCTTAAGGGCGACAGGTAGAACAGATAAGGTGGCACGCTACCCATGTATTTTACAGAACCTGATTGTGTTGACATAGCACGGTTCTCTCGTGTGTTGTTGTAGGGTAAATAAAAAAGGACCGTCCTCAAATATTCACTCGGGTTTCTTCAATCTAAGATTTGCTTTCAGTTTCTCCCCCCTGCTTCCAGCTTTCCATTAATTTTTGCACATCCTCGGGCATGGGGACATTGGTAATTGCATCGGAGATACTCTCAATCATACCGGCCATGTATTTTTTCATTTCGGGGGGAAGGTTTTGAGTCATGTTCTTAACCATTTCAGCTGCCTTTTCCGGATTCATATCTTCTGCATTTATTCCCGCATCTTGTATGACCTGCTTAAGAGTTTCGGGATTTTCCGGGGTTATACCGAATTTCAGAAAGACATCACCGAGATCATCCGGGGTTTGCATTGAAGCCTTAATTTCTTTTTTCAATTCCTCAAACTTGTTGTCCACTTTAGAATCCTCCCTTGGTTTTTTTTATACTAGATACCGCAGCTGATACTTTGACAAGGCCTGCTCCCTGGGTCTCTTTAGGAAGGCCTATATCCTTTGCGGTATTTAATATCACTGATCTTGCATTTTCTGCATTGGATCCGGAAATTGACAATAAAAGAGCAACGGCCCCTACAACATGAGGACAGGCCATGGATGTACCGCTCAGAAGTTTATAGCCTTGGCCTTTATATGTGGAAGGGATATCAACCCCCGGTGCTATGATGTTCACTTCCGGCCCACAGCTGGAAAAATCCGCGGCCTTATCTTTTTCATCTGATGCAGCTACCGCTATAACCTCCGGATATTTGGCCGGATGAAGCACAGAGTCGTTTCCACCGGAATTTCCGCAAGCTGCCACCATTACAATATTATGCTTATGAGCAGCCCGAATAGCCCTTTCCAAAGCTCTACTTTTCATACTAAAACCAAAGCTCATGTTGATAACACGAACTTGCTTTTGTACACACCAATTGAGTGCATCGATGATATCGGATACTCGGCCTCTACCCTTGTCATCAAAGGCTTTTACCGAATAAATTTCGGCTTTGTGAGCTACACCCACTACTCCGATATTATTATCCAGAGCTGCTATGGTGCCAGACACGTGAGTTCCATGCCCGTTGTCGTCATCTGTTTTTTTGCTGTCCATAACACCACATGCTTCTTTGATATTATCTTTTAAATCCGGATGTCTCCGGTCTATACCAGTGTCAATAATCCCTACTTTTATCCCTTCACCTTTGCATCGCTTCCATACACCGAGAGCTTCTATCTTGTTTATGCCCCAAGGAATACTCTGGGACTTAATTTTGTACGAATAGGACTTGGAAGGAAGTATTTGGATTTGTGCGATATAATCGTCCTCGATGAATTCTACCTTCGCATCGGCAGCAAGGCTTTTAAAGCTCGATGTTTTTTCATTCACGAGGCAAAGACAGGCATTGGCTAAAGGTAAATGCTTTTTTATCTTAATACCATAGTTTTGCAGCATACTTTCACTTTCTTCGGCACTAAACTTATCATTAAAACCGACAATTTTATATTTTTTTGCCATGACCTTTTTTTGTTGAACGAGTGCAGTCCCGACAGCTCCAAGTGCCATACAATAAATAAGTAATGAAAACATTTCCCCCTCACCCCTTTTCTTATTGATACTGATAAACTATTCAAAGGGGCAACATTTGGTGATATTGCATATTATAGATTAGGTTTAAAGAAGTGGGCGGAGGAGGTCTTGTATGACAAGGGATGAACTTGTAATGGCCTTGAATGAAATTGAGGCTCAAAGGAATATTTTATTGAGTGCACTTGATGAGCTGGAAAAACCCGAAACTGACCCGACAGATTTTGAATCGGAAGAGGAGCCCGTAGGACCTAAAAAAGAGCCGGATTTGATAAACTTTGACATTAAAAATATCATGTATAATGCTATAACCTCAGGGAGTTTTAAAAATGCACTTATGAGGATTTCCGACGGCATGGATTTTACTAAAACTGCACTAAAAAGTTTTTCCGCTATTATTGATAAGACTCGGGATAAACTGGAAGGAAATATTGATGAAGTTCCCGGCCCTATGGGCATGCCCATTATGACAGATATGTGGCTGCAAATGCTTCTAACTCTCTTACAAACCCAGGAGTTCCAACATCTGCTTGCAAATATGTTTGCTCAGTTTTTTAAAGATGGTGAAAATAGGGTTACAGTGTAAGCTGCTTTTTATTGAGATGATTTTTCGGAAATAATAGATAAATCTGAAGATAGGATAATGATTGTTCTAATCAGTAGGATTGCTGCCCCTAAGATAGCTAAAACATCATTGATTATAATTAGGGTATCTCTGTCAGCAAGAGATTTCAACGGCTTAGGTTCCTCGAAAGCGGCAATTAATTGGGATATCATTGTCATACTCTTTTGTTCTCCCTTCATAAATTTTCATTACTATTTAAATTAAAATATTCCGAGGTACTGTATTTTGTGAATATGGTATTGGAATATCAAAATCTTTTTATTGTAACACTGAAAAAGGTAAATGCATATTATGTTACCAGAACTATGGAACTCCTTTGAAACAGAGACTTCCGAGCATAATAATTAAGGAAGCCTGTTGAAACCCTTTAAACTCCTATGCATAACGAAAGAAAGGGGGAAGGCACCGTGACACAAGGGATTTTCTGGATTTTCATATTGATATTCCTCATTATTCTGATCCCAATAATCTTTCTACTGTTCCCATTACTCGGTAAAGAAGATAAATAGATATAGAGTCTTAAATGAAAGCCTTGGAAAATCCAAGGCTTTCCAGCATTTTATGCTATTTTTTTAGGTTTTAGGCTTTGGCATCTTTAACTGCTTTTGATACATCGATGAGCCCGGCTCCCTGCTTGGATTTTGAGTGGCCCATGTCTTTACAGGATTTTAGCAATACTTCTTTTACACCTTTGGGGTCTAGATTGGATTTGGATAAAATCAGCGCACAGGCCGCTGTCACATGAGGACAAGCCATTGAAGTTCCACTCATACTTTTATAGCCTCCATTTTTATATGTGGAAAGTATGCCGGCACCCGGTGCCATAACATCCACTTCATCACCGCCGCTGGAGAACCACGCCACCTCGTCTTCTGAATTGGATGCAGCTACCGCTATGACTTCCGGATACCTGGCAGGATACATTACATTGTTATTGCCCCCCGAATTTCCTGAGGCAGCCACTAGGACGATCTTTCGCTTATATACTTCTTTTATGGCCTTCTCAAAGGCTTTGCTTTTTTTGAATCCGAAACTCATATTGATAACCTGAACCTTGTTTTCCACACACCAGTCTAACCCCTCTATCACATCGGAAATATTGCCCCTCCCGCTTTTGGAAAAAGCCTTTACAGCATATATTTCAACTTTCGGTGCCACCCCTACTACTCCTATGTCGTTATCGAGAGCGGCTATGATGCCAGCCACATGGCTACCGTGACCATTGTCATCAATAATATTTTGACAGTCAAGTACCCAACCGGTCATCTTTATATTGTCCTTTAAATCCGGATGACTTAGATCTATACCGGTGTCTATGATTCCAACCCTCACTCCTTGGCCACCGGTGTCTTTCCAAGCGGAGGGTGCACCGATTTTTTTAACACCCCAAGGGATTTCTTGACCCTGTTTTTTTATTTCTAATGATAGAGTCGGCATAACCTGAATTTTACCCTCACAGTCGTCTTCAATGAACTCTATCATAGGATCCTCAGCTAAGTTTTGGAAAACGCCGGGATCAGCGGCTACTTCACATAAACAGCCATTAATCAGCGGAAGATGTTTTTTTACTTTTATCCCGTGGGTTTCCACCAAACTTTGTCCCTTTCTCAAAGTCAGACCGGATTTAAATCCAATGATCTTATATTTCGGGCTATCGGTGGTTTGTCGGCTGATGAAAAGAGTCCCCACCACTCCCACCAGAAGATAATACGGTATTAACAGCAATGGAAACATGCTTCTCCTCCTTTCGCTTGTTATCTGATAATAAAATATTCAAAGTAGCAGCAATTGGTGATATAGCATAATATACATTAGGTTTAACACAATGGAAGGGGGTTTTTTATGATAAAGAATGATTTACTGCAAGCATTAAAGGATATCGATAAAAAGAAAGGTCTGTTGGAACAGGAACTGAAGCAACTTGAAGGCAAAATCGAAAATAATGATGATCCGCTGGCAGTTTCAGTAATGAACGCTAAAAAAACAGTTCGACAGTCGATAACTTCAGGAAATTTGAAAAATATGCTTGATAATATATTAAATAACATAGATTACGCAAAAACAGCGGTAATAAGTCTTTCCGATATTACAGAAAAAGCTCAGGATAAGTTGGAGGGAAAGGTTGAAGAAATAACTGTTGCCAGCGGTATGTCCGTTATGAGTAATATGTGGTTTCCGATGATTTTGGGTCTTATCCAAACTCAAGAATTTCAGCATCTCACGGCAAATATGGTAGTAAGTGCAGTAAAAGAAAGTTAATGGTGTCACTAAAAAAAGAAGTTGCATATTATGTATCAGGACCAAAGAAAAGCCAAAAATGAAAGGAGGAACTCTACATGACTCAAGCCTTTTTCTGGCTGTTTATAATTATCATCATAATACTTTTGATTCCCATACTCTTCTTGTTGTTCCCATTGCTTAGCAAATAAGGTCCGTTGCACTGTATGAAAGCTTAGCCTGTGACGAGACTAAAATCAAGATGTGGATCTTGTCGAAAAAAACCCGGCATTTTTAATGTCGGGTTTTTTGATGATGTATCTTTGATTTCCTATTATGTAACACTTTTATATAGCGTGCATATCAGCCTGTACTCTTATTTATATGATTTTATCAGCAGGGGGGATACTTTGGAGGATATTGTGGAGGTTATTTGACAGGAAAAAGGCCATATAATATCGAGATCACACCAATATTGATTTGCAATGCAGTATTTGTTCATTGTATAATTTAATTCTAAAGCTTGATTTTACACTATGCAGGGGCTTGCGGCAATTTGACATTCTGCGATGTGCCCGTCCCCTGTCACCTTTTGGCGGGTAATACTTTAATCCAATGGCCTTTTACTTATAAGGCTATTTCACTTACCGTCATTACCTTTATTATATGTGTTGAGGTGTATACCATGAAGAAACATAAAACCCAGCGGCTTGATAAAATCCTGGCCTCATCCGGCTATGGTAGTCGTAAAGATGTCAAAAAACTGATTAAATCTGGCCAGGTATCGGTGAACGGAGTTATTGTAAACGATGCGGGATGTCAGGTCAACCCTTCGGTGAACCAGATAATTGTGGCAGAGGAGTATCTTACATATCGTAAAAACATATATATTATGTTGAATAAACCGGTAGGTGTTATTTCTTCTACTCGGGACAATGTTGAAATCACTGTCATCGACCTGCTCCTGGGGGAATATTCTCACCGAAAGCTGTTTCCGGTGGGCAGACTTGATAAAGATGCCCAGGGGCTTATATTCCTTACCGATGACGGCAATATTGCCCATCGGCTGCTGTCACCAAAAAATCGGGTGGACAAAACTTATTATGTGGAAGTTCGGGGAAAGCTCAATAAAGGTGATGTGGAAGCCTTCGCTCAAGGCATTGAACTTGAAGACTTTACCACATTACCGGCAACGCTGGATATTTTAGAAAGCGGGGACATTTCCCAGGCTTATGTTACCATATGTGAAGGTAAGTTTCATCAAATAAAGCGCATGATGAAGGCCAGGGGCAAGGAAGTAATATTTTTAAAGCGATTGTCCCTTGGGCCTATAAGGCTTGATGAGGAGCTTGCTCCAGGCCAGTGGCGAGAGTTGACAAAAGAAGAGATAAGTTTGCTTTGATAAAAGCACGGGTATAAATCAACAGAAACTGCAGACCCCGTAAAAAGTAGTTCCCTCAATTTACATAAAGCCCATCCTTTTCAATAATATAAACTCCATTCTCCGGGTTACTGTCTTTAATGATACAGCTTTCCTGACGGCTCTTCATCTTCCTCCATCGGGAAAATACTCTTGTTAACGATCAGCGTTATTATGATTCCTACAAAGGTATCCATAATTCTATTTAAGGCATATAGATAGGGCGATTTTTCACTTTTGCCGATTACTATGGAAAGAAAAACTATACTCGATATCACCGATGTATCACTTTTATTCAAGAGATTGCACGTGTATATTACAACTAGAATGCCGAATCCTCCTATTACGGATTGGGTAGGTAATGCTGCCATATTGTTTTTTATAAGCAAAAACACCAAACCCACTATACCTCCAAGAAGTGTCCCTATGAGCCTATCTAATCCTTTTTTATAAGAATAATGCACTGTTTCTCTCATGCAAATAATGGCAGCAGAGCAGGCAGATAGGGGATTCGGTCTGCCTAAGATTTCAAATAGCAGTATACAAAAAAATACTGAAAGAGCGGTTTTTATATTTCTGAGTCCTGGTTTGGGTATAGTTATTTTATCCTTTAGCGGCATAAAACTGATCACCTCGCAAACGAATAGAATTGTGAAATGCTACAAGGAGTTCCTTGCGATTAGGATTAGATAGTATAATTACATCCCATTATGTCATCGGTGATGTAATACATAGGCCCAACAGCTTTATTCTATCATCTTCCATAATGTTTTTTAAGTCTTTCATTGGTGACAGGTGACTGTTCCGTGTCACCTAATTATTAAAAATCATGTTGATTTTGGGTTTTTGGATTCCCCCTTTAGTATTCCGATTGCTATCATTGTCTTGCTTGTCTTCTTGTTTTTCATCTGTTTCTTTTGACTGGATTTTTATAAGTTTGCCTTCATAGTTTATTCCGATACTGAGCATTCCGCTTAATTCTTTTACATCTATGGCATCTAAGTTGAATTCTATTTTATCTGCATGCATTTGCTCCACTATGATTTTATCAATGAAATGATTTTTATCCGCAAGAATTCGCTCTATTTCCTGTTGTCTTTTTTCCATGTTTGAAAGTCGGTCATATAGGTCGTTTATAGTTTTATCTTTAATCGTTTTTTTTCCGGATTTTTTAAATTTACGGGCGAGCTTGGATATAAGGCCATTTAGGTTCAAGAGTTTCACCTCTTGTAAGTTTCTCTAAAGCATTTTACTTTTTATTTCTTAAATAAGGTCACATCTTATCTGTTCTGTCATAATAATATAGTATGGTGACTATGATAAAAATACCTGCATTTTTAAAGGAATGCCCGGCCATCAACTTTATTTGGAGGTATTTTCATGGCAGGGTTCTATCTCAATATCAATATAGGTTCCATTAATATCGGTTCTATAGAAAATGCCTCAGCATTTAACATAGGGAGAAATTTCTTGAGGGAATTTGACAGTATGACTAAATCAAACCAAGGTTTAGGCAACATCTCAGGGAGCAACAACTCCTTTCCCAGTAACACCAATTATGTAGAAGATCCTGACGGCTTGGATATGTGGTGCGGTTCTCCCGATGGCCGGGAAAAAGAAATGATTGAAAGGTTAAAAGAAATACTTTGATTTTCGGGGGGGATTTCATGTTTTTTGATAAGGAATGGATAGAAAGCATGTTGGAGCTGCAAAAGAAATCCCAAGAACTCTCGCAGGGTTCTCCGTGGCCCAAGGAATTCATGGATACAATCATTCAAGCTATACAAAAAAGTTCAGGTAACTTACAGGGCTACATGTCCACTGATTATTCTCAAGCCTTCAAAGATATGTGGAATATGGGAGCGGTGTCGGAAGCCCGAAATACAATGGAGCCAAAAATCAGCATAACCGAAACCGCTAAAGGGATTCTTGTAAAAGCTTCTCTCCCGGGAATCAAAAACAGTGATGATATTTCAATCAAAGTCTATAATAACATCCTACATATCAGTGGAGCATCCAAACAGGGCTCTTTTTGCCGTAACATTCCATTGCCGGCAGAGGTAAAGCAGCAAGAAAATACCGCCAATTACCGGGATGGGATTCTCACTGTATATCTTGTTAAAGTTTCCGAAGCTAAGTCACAGCAGATAGATGTTAATTTTCCCTGAATGCAGTTGATGATAGCGTTTTTTAATAGCCTTACAGAATTGAGGGATTACCTGTGGCTATATCCATTCTTTTTAATGCCATAAATGTGATAACCTTGCAATCTCATTCTCTTATAACGGTAGGTGAAAATGAGCAAGGAGGCTGGGATAACCATTCTAAGAATAATATTGGAAGCGGCTCTTTTAATGGTATTACTTTTAACTCGGCCAATTTTACCACAATAATAGATCCTGATGTTATCGATGCACCCATTAATGATCAGGATATTAAACCCGGTGCTCAAATTCAGCAAGTTTAAAGGAGTATTTTTATGCAAGCTAAAAAAGATGATATTAATATCAATTTCGGTGCCCTTACCATTTATCATCTGAGGTCCTCATGCGGAGTATTTATGGGTACAAATAATGCTACCAGTTGGAGTGCCCATACAAAGAGTAACAGCGGTTTGGGCAGTGTCAGTGACGGCATAGTATCGAATAATATCAATATAGTGTTTGACAATGATGTTATAGATTCCCCCATTGACGATCGGGATATTGTAATAAGCAACACGACGTGTTCCGACAAAAAAAGCGGGGGCTTGACGGCCATCAATTTTGATTCAATCGATGCCATTACTGTGACGAGCAATTCTTCAATTTCTATAGGTGAAAATCGCCAAGACGGTTGGGATTCCCACAGCAAAATGAATTTTGGTAATGGTTCTTTTGTCGGTAGCACTTTGGCAGAAGGCAATGTAAGTCTTCTTGTGGATAATGATCTGATCGACTCACCCATCAATGACCAAGATTTTAAGCCCAGTGTAATTCAAAAAAAATACTAGAGATTTGTCTTATTACCTTCAACTAAGGTTTTCCCCGGGCAAGTCTTTCCTTTCTTATAAACGACTCAATTCCTTGCAAGGCAGTTGATCGGCAACCCACTTAAGGGTGCCGGTGGAGGTGACAGGGGACGGTTCTATGTCACCTCAGATGACATTTGGCACCGCCGGGAGAGGCTGGTGTCCTGAACACCTGACGTAAACGGTTCTGCGTCACATTTGGGTAGTCATGCCATAGGATAAATCAGTTCAAGTGACAGGAGGTACGTCCCCTGTCACCTGTTTTCCCTTTTTTAAAATATAACTGATGAATTTATACCTGCGATATTTTTACAGCCTGTTAGAATCATGGCTTGTTTCAGTTCTTTTGCCATGGTTTCCAGCACCAGCTGCACTCCTTGGGCACCACCGCCGAAGGCACCGACAATAATCGGCCTTCCTACCAGCACCGCATCGGCTCCAAGTGCTAAGTATTTCAAAACATCAACGCCGGTTCTAACTCCTCCGTCGGCTAAAATGGTTATCTTGCCTTTCATCTCTTGGGCAATGGCAGGTAAGACTTCTACGCCACCGGGTGTGCCATCTAAGATACGGCCACCGTGATTTGATACTACTATGGCAGCAGCACCCACTTCCCATGCAAGTATGGCTTCATCCACTGTCATGATGCCTTTTAATATAAAGGGAAGGTCCACGCTGGATATTATTTGTTTTAGTTCCTGTCGGTTTTTAGGCCCTACCGGTTGTCCCATCATAGCCATAGTAACAAGGCCGGCACCATCGATGTCCATTCCGACGGCAGGAGCCCCCACCTCTTTGGCCCTATTGGCCATTTCAATAACTTTTGAGTTTGCTCGGGGTTTTATGATGGGTATGCCATGGCCATTTTCCTTTTTTATGGCGTCAAGACCGGAATCATAAAATATGGGCTTTCCGCCGTCACCGCTCATTCCTATAGTTCCGGCATCTTTACTGCCTAATATGACCATACTGATAAACTCAGCCTCGGGCACCGCTCCACCCATGTTATATTTGGTACCGGTAATCGGGGCTGAAAGTATCGGCATGGAAATATCTTTTCCAAAGATATTTGTTGCAATATCAGGGTCTTTGGCGTTATGTGATGTCCTTAAGTTAAGTTTCACTTTGGTCAGTGCTTCGATATTAGCAGTAAAGGAAGAACCGGTACCTACTCCACCCATTCCCGGAACTTCACCGGCACAGACCACTCCGTTGCAAACCTTACAGACTCGACAATAACCTTTCAGCTTGTCTCGTGCCGATTGTTTCATTTCTTGTAGATTCAATTTCATTTCACATCCCTTCAAAAATTATACTTAAATTATACACTACATTATCAAAACTTTGCAATTGTAACATAGTACACAGATGGTAGGAAGGAGGTCATCTCGCCTGTCGTTAGAGGATATTTTTGATTTTTGTAGAATACACTATATAAAATATGGTACTTATCCCAATCGGGAGGAATAAGATGCGAACGGCTAAAGGATTTTTTCTAATAACTGTTATTGTTTTTATCTTGAATTTAATATTTGCTGGAGTTGCAACAGGGGCTCAAACACAAGATACAAAGCAGCGGCTCATAGAGGAAATCCTCACTTTGGATGCCAGGGTTTTGGCTCTGAAAAATGAGATTGAGAAGCTTTCCCTTCAGAATAATAAGCTCAGGAAGGAACTTGAGGTAAAACAAAATGAGCTTTCAGTATTAAACAGTAGTTTTAAAGAGCGACAAAATGAACTTTCCCGCTGGATAGTGTTTTCTTTTAAGGGTGGAGTGGGCAATATGCTTTCAGTATTGGTCGGGGCTGAGGATCTGGGAGAATTTTTTCGGCGTTTCGACAACATCATGTTCTTCATGGAATACTATAATAATGTAATCATTGAAACCAAAGCCCTTATCACTCACCGCAAACAGGAGGAAAGAAGCATTATGGAAAAACAACGGGAAATTCAGTCTTTAGAAAAGCAGGCCAAATTAGCCCTTGAAAAAATAACTCAAACTATAGCGGAAAAGCAAAAAGAACTCAGACGTGCAAGACTTATACTTAAGGATACAACTTTTTTGGAAGAAATCAGTGAAGATTGGCAAGAATCTTTACCTTCACTGGACTACCTTTTAAAGAATCTTTCATCACTTCCATGGTCGAGTTTAAGCCCTGACAATCTCAAGGTAAATTATTTTGCCATGACAGCCCGGGCTGAGTTTTTTGACACCAGTGTTACAAAAACCTTGCTATCAGGAGATGAGAATTTAAAAGATGTATATTTTACTTTTGATTCTGAAGGCATTACAGTTACTGAAAAAAAACCTGATAGTGAGACCCCTGTTTATTCTATTACATGCAGTATGCATTTGATTGAAGAGCAAAAAATTAAATTTTCTCCCATAAGGCTTAAGTTCAGTGGTGTAACATTACCGGCCAAAGTGATCGAGGAGCTGATGGCCGATTATGATATGGTTTTTACGCCACCACCACTGCCCTACGATTTGAAGATAACATCGATAAGCACTGAAAAAGGAAAACTTATAATGAATTTTAGAAAATAGTGGAACTTTATGCCGCCGGGTAACTGGGAAAAATTGCACCCGGCGGCTTGTTTTTTTTCCATATACTTCTTTGGTGAATTTTACTTGATGAAATAGACAGTGGACTTATAGTATAATCATTCCAAAGAAAGGGGATGATAGTTGGTGCATTTTATTAGAAAACTGAAAATCTCAATTTTCTTGTTTGCCTTTCTGATATTACTTTCAGGAAAGGCCGAAGCTAAAGTAATTACTGTACAACCTGGGGACACCCTATACTCCCTGAGCCGCATTACAGGAATTCCGGTAGATAAGGTGAAACAGAACAATTCCCTGTATTCGGATTACATAATATCGGGACAAGTTTTGCTCATTCCTGAAAAATATTCGGTAGAACCCGGGGATACTCTTTACATTATCAGTCAGAGCTTTGGCATAGACGTATGGGAACTAAAGGAATTAAACAGCCTTTATTCCGACGATATTTGGCCGGGACAAACCCTGTATGTCCCTCAAAAAAGTCCTTATCAGCAACTAACTGTGAGCTGGGGTGACACTCTTTATTGGATTTCTCAAAATTACGGCGTGCCCATCGAAGACTTGAAAACCGTTAACGGTCTTTGGGAAAATGAGATTTATGCGGGGATGAAGCTCCTGATTCCGTCAAAAGCCTCCTCGTCTGTGCAAAGACCTGCGGATTTGACTTCCAGAGGTAGTATTAATCGGGGTCAATACATAAAGTACGGCACAGGGGTGTATCATACTCAGGAAGAAAGGGTCCTTTTGGCAAGGCTGATTGAAGCTGAGGCTGAAGGCGAACCATATATGGGAAAAGTGGCCGTTGGAGCTGTGGTGGTGAATCGGGTTTTAAGTGATAAATTCCCAAATATCGTTAAAGATGTCATATACCATGTGGATGAAATAGGAGCATACCAATTTGAACCGGTATTGGATGGGAGACTTTTTTCCGTAGCTCCCAGCAGTGATTCATACAAGGCTGCTGACCAAGCATTAGGTGGTATGGATCCTACCGGCGGTGCGCTGTTCTTTTTCAACCCATACAAGATAACAAATACTTGGCTGCTTTCAAAACCGGTGATTTATCGAATCGGTGACCATGTATTTACGAGGTAACTAAAGTTATAATAGCGGGCGGTCAAAGACCGCCCCTACAAC
>CAZFME010000022.1:0-21837 GCA_964520055.1 uncultured Clostridia bacterium | reverse complement strand
TGGTGAACGCACTGCGGAGCAGATAAAGATTACGATTGGATCTGCGGTACCGGAGGCAAACACGGAATCGATGGATGTAAGGGGTCGGGATTTGGTTACAGGCCTACCTAAGACTGTTATCATTACTGCTGAAGAAATAAATAATGCCTTGGCTGAACCGGTAAACAATGTTATAGATGCTATTAAAGTTACCCTTGAGAAGACACCGCCGGAATTGGCAGCCGATATCATGGACCGAGGCATTGTGATGACCGGCGGAGGTTCTCTGCTTACAGGCCTTGATAAAAGGGTAAATGCTGAGACGGGGATGCCAGTGCATATTGCCGAAGAACCTATGAATTGTGTAGCCATGGGTACAGGTAAGGTTTTGGAAGAGTTGGATCTTTTAAAGCGTGTATTAATTTCACCTAAAAAAGTGGGTTAAAGGACGTGGTATTTTTGCGGCGTCTTTTTAAAAACCGAAGATGGTTAATTTCAGCTTTGTTTTTAATCGTCTCAATTACGATTGTGAGCATAACCTTAAAGAAGGAGTATATTTTTAAAAAATTTGAAGTGCCAATAATAAATACACTTAGTCCTGCACAAAAAATCCTGTCAAAAGTTGGTTTTAGAATAATAGAGAACTTAGACGCAATCCCGCAAATTTTTTATCTGAAGGAAGAAAATGAAACCCTGAAAAAGCAGGTGGCGGAGCTTTTGCAATACAAACAAAATATTATTGAATTTCAGCGGGAAAATGCAGATTTACGCAACCTTTTGGGTTTTAAGGAGAGAAGTTTTCAATATGAGCTTGAGGCGGCAGAAGTTATAGCCAGAGATCCAAGCAATTGGTTCAATGTTATACTGATTGACAAGGGAGAAAAACACGGCGTAAAAAAAGACATGGCTGTTATTACCGACAAAGGTTTAGTTGGGTATACCATAAGCACTGTATCTAATACATCAAAAGTGGTGCTTATTACAGACGAGCGCAGCTCCGTAAGTGCTATGCTGCAGAGGACCCGTGATAATGGAATGGTTAAGGGTACTATTGACCCAGCCCCCAGCGGATATCTAAAAATGGAGTTTTTACCTCAGGATGCCAATCTGGTAAAAGGCGATATAGTTATTTCTTCGGGGCTGGGAGGTTTAATCCCAAAGGGCGTTGTCATAGGAGAAGTTGCAGAAGCCAAAAAAGAACCCCATGAATTAATGCAGCACGCCATAATCAAGCCTGCGGTAGATTTTCTTAAACTGGAACGGGTTTTTGTGATTAAGGGTGAGAGGGAGGTCAATCGATGAGGACTATTGCGTCTATTTTTGTATTGGGTACACTTTTATTGGTCCAAACCACCCTGTCAAATTTTATTTATATTTACGGAGTTAAACCAGACCTACCACTGGTTTTTGCTTTATGTACGGCTATGGTCAAAGGCGAAAAAGCAGGAGCACTAACGGGACTGTTGAATGGTTTTTCAGAAGACATCCTTTTCGGTAGATTTTTAGGTCTTAATACCATAGCAAAATCCGTTACAGGATACATTGTTGGGCATGCTTCCAGAGACCTTTACAAAGGGCGAGTTATTATAACCATGGCGCTGACATTTATTGGTTCAGTCATATTTAATTTTCTGTTTATGTTACTTACCTTTCTTACAGGTGAAGCAAGTCATCCCTGGTACTACTTTTTATCTATTGCGATTCCGTCTGCATTATTAAATATGCTCATATCACCCTTGATTTATCTTGGTGTCTCTAAAATGGAACGATTCTTCGACTATTATTTTGATATTAAATATTGATTTATCTTTGTTGAGGGGTTTATATGGATGTAAAGAAGCTTCAAAAGCGACTTAATGTTCTACTAGGAGTGGTAATTTTTATTTTTGCGCTACTCACTGTAGGTTTATCGGCTCTGCAAATAGTCAAAGGGAATGAATACGAAAAGCTGGCTGAAGAAAACAGAATAAGACTTATTTCTATTACTGCTCCAAGGGGAGTTTTTAAAGACCGGTATGGCAGAGAACTTGTTAATAATCGGCCTAGTTTTACGGTATCTTACATGAGTGTAAAGACAGAAGAATCAAAACAGGAAGAAGTGTT
Source organism: uncultured Clostridia bacterium (assembly GCA_964520055.1). GTDB lineage: Bacteria > Bacillota > Thermosediminibacteria > Thermosediminibacterales > Tepidanaerobacteraceae > DUNY01. Next base: position 19,755 of record CAZFME010000022.1, on the reverse strand, counting down.
CAGGATACTCCGGAATATTCTTGAAATCCCGCTCTATACTGAAGTATTTCATCAAAAATATATTGTAAATAAAGATAACAAGATATTTCTACGCCAATTACCGATAACTGATAAGAACGGCGATGGGAAAATTGATATTTTTGATATATCAATTATAGAGGAAAGCACCGGTAAGATTATTTCTCCCAGCAAAATAGATGTTGCTACCGGTACCGTTACAATTGATAACCCACCTGAAACTAAGGTACTGGTCTCGTACAATTATGATACATTAAAGAATAAGTTAAGAGGTCAGGGTTATAGACCGGTCCGACTAAAAACCGATGTCGATTTTCAAACGGTGGCAGAAATCGAAGAACGACGACTTCCGGGCGTAGTCATTGAGGTGGAACCTTTGCGAAATTATCTTTATGGCAGTACCGGTTCCCATATCTTTGGGTATGTGGGAGAGATAAACCAAGAAGAGTTGGAGGCATCAAGAGACCAGGGGTACCGTCCTGGGGATCTTGTAGGAAAAATCGGCCTTGAAAAGGTGCTCGAATCCTATTTAAAAGGAGTTGACGGCGGTCAACAGGTGGAGGTTAGTGCCTCAGGCAAGCCGATAAAGGTATTGGGCCAAAAAGAACCTATTTCTGGTCACTCGGTAAATTTAACAGTTGATATTAAACTTCAGCAAATAGCCGAAAATAAACTCAGAGAGCAATTGTTAAAATTGCAGACTGACAAGTATAAACCTTTTCCCAATGCTAAAAGAGGTGCTGTAGTTGCGCTTGATGTAAAAACCGGAGAAGTTCTGGCCATGGCCAGTATTCCGGACTTTGACCCTAATATGTTTGCCCGGGGAATAACTCAAAAAGAATGGAAGGAAATTGCTAACAACCCACTTAACCCTATGGTCAACCTGGCTATTGGAGGGACATTTCCGCCGGGTTCGGTTTTTAAGATGGTGACGGCTACAGCAGCTCTGGAAGAAAAAATAACAACTGAAAGTGAGTATTTACGATGTCATGGAGTTTACTGGACTATTTTACCCAAGAAGGACTGGAAACCTGGGGGTCACGGTATTGTAAACGTAGAAAAGGCTATTGCCGAATCATGCAATATTTTCTTTTATGAAATGGGCCGTAGACTCGGTATAGATAATATTGAAAGATATACAAAAATGTACGGGCTTGGAAGTATTACAGGAATTGAGTTACCGGGAGAAAAAGCAGGCATTGTAGCCAGCCGGGAATATAAAAAAAATACTTTTAGTAAGGCTCAGGATAAGATATGGTATCCGGCTGAAACATTGGATGCTGCAATCGGTCAGGGGTATAATAGCTTTACCCCCTTACAGATCGTAAATTATGTAGCAGCAATTGCTAATGAAGGCACTTGGATGAAACCACATTTAATAAAATCTATAGCTGATATCGACGGCAATATCGTTCTTGAAAAAAACCCTGAGATAGGCGGTCAGTTAGATATTTCTCGAAAGACTTATGAAGTGGTGAAAAAAGGCATGCGAGGTGTTACATTGCCCGGTGGCACCGCTTATGGAGTTTTTACGGGTTTTCCCGTTTCTGTTGCGGGGAAAACCGGTACTGCAGAGTGGGATGTAAATAAAGACCCACATGGCTGGTTTGTGGCTTTTGCTCCATATGAGGATCCTGAAATTGCAGTTGCCGTATTTATAGAACAAGCTGGTTCCGGAGGAGTTACAGGAGGTCCTGTGGCAAAAGCCATATTTGAAGAATACTTTCATCTAAACGAAACTGAAAGCTTTGAAGATTATCTTACTCAACCTTAACCGGAATCCTTACAGATTCTGGTTTTTTTATCATTAAAAGAAGGATTTACCTGATTTATGAAGAATAAAATACTTTGTAGTGGTGCTGTTTGGAGGGAATTGACATGATAAATGAGCCTGTAACTATTAAAGGCACAAAAGAAGGTATCACCATCATACTTGAAGAAAATTCGAACTTTGAAGATGTCAAAAAAGTCATTCATGAAAAACTTCAAAGTGGGCGCAACTTTTTTGCCGGGGGTAAGGCTTGCTTAAAAATTAAAAATGGGTTTTTAAACAAGGACGAGCATGATAAGCTCGAGCAGCTCCTCATGGACTTTGGGATGAGTTTGCAAGAGGCAAGTTCCCCGAAAACCTTGATATTCCCAAAACCTAACCGAAGTCGGGCATTGCTCTTGAAGCGGACTGTTCGTTCGGGGCAAAAAATTGCTTATCGGGGCACTGTAGTTATTTTAGGGGATGTCAATCCCGGCAGTGAAATTGTCGCCACTGGAGACATACTGGTTATGGGAACCCTACGAGGGATGGCTCACGCCGGGGTAGAGGGAGATACTACTGCTATAGTGGCTGCGTTTCGTTTAAAACCAACTCAGTTAAGGATTGCTGAAGTTATTTCAAGACCTCCGGAAGAAAAAGAGGAAGCACCCCCCTTTCCGGAAATAGCACGCCTAAAGGACAATGTAATAGTCATAGAACCCTATAATGCTCCAAAATAAAGCAAAAGTAAACAGGAGGGATAGCATGGGTGAGGTAATAGTAATTACATCTGGAAAAGGCGGAGTTGGGAAAACCACCACCACCGCAAATCTTGGAACGGGTCTGGCCTTATACAAGCAAAAAAAGGTCGTAATGGTGGATGCTGATATAGGTTTGAGGAACCTAGATGTAGTGATGGGTTTAGAAAATCGTATAGTTTATGACCTGGTAGATGTTGCCAACGGCATGTGCCGCTTGAAACAGGCCCTTATAAAAGATAAGCGTTTTGATAATCTGTACCTTATGCCGGCGGCTCAAACCAAAGATAAAACGGCAATAACTCCAGAACAGATGAAAAAATTATGCCAAGATCTAAAGAAGGAGTATGACTACATACTAATTGACTGTCCCGCAGGCATAGAACAAGGCTTCAAAAACGCCATCGCTGGTGCTGATAAAGCGCTCATAGTTACAACTCCCGAAGTTTCCGCCGTTAGAGATGCCGATAGAATTGTGGGTCTGTTAGAGGCTGCGGGTTTTGAAGAACATAAATTAGTTATCAATCGTTTAAGGCCGGATATGGTAAAACGGGGAGATATGATGGACATCGATGACATGATAGATGTCCTAGCTATTGAATTACTTGGAGTCGTACCCGAAGATGAGAAAATAGTAGTATCTACCAACCGAGGTGAACCAGCGGTAGCAGATGAAGCTTCAAAAGCCGGTCAGGCGTATAAGAATATGATTCGCCGCTTGGAAGGTGAAGACATACCTTTGATGAGTATGGAAAGCATAGAGCCGAGCTTTATGGATAAATTGCGTATATTTTTTGGGTTAAAAGCCCGAGCAAGATGAGAAGAGAGGTGAGTTTAAGTGGACTTTTTGAAAATATTCGGTAGAGAAGATGTTTCCAGTAAGGATATAGCCAAAGAACGGTTGAGGTTGATTCTTGTCCACGACCGAGCTAATGTATCGCCAAAATTTCTTGAGATGATAAAAAGCCAACTTATACATATGATTTCAGATTATATGGAAATTGACGAGGAAGGCATTGAGATAAAATTGACGCGAATGGACAAAGGTAAAAATATAACAGTTCCAGCTTTAGTAGCAAATATTCCCATAAAGAAAGTGAAACACCTGGCAAAGATTTAAAGGAGGAAGTTCTTTTGGACAAAGGTGGACAGGATGTTTTTGCCTTGGATGTCGGTACTAGAACCATAGCAGGGCTTGTTGTCCGAAAGCAAGGTAAAACCCATAAAATTCTTGCCCATAAAATCCTCGAACATGAAAGCCGTGTTATGTATGATGGCCAAATCCATGATATTGAGGCTGTGGCCAAAAGTGTGGGGAATATCAAGGAAGATCTTGAAAAACAACTCGATATTAAGTTAGAAAAGGCTGCAGTGGCTGCGGCAGGCAGGGCACTATATACAGTGGAAGCCGAAACCGAAAGAAAAACATCTCCTTTTGTGGAAGTAAACGAAGAAGATATTCGAAGTTTGGAAGCCGATGCCCTGTCAAAGGCAATTAAATCTTTATCTGATAAAAGCAAAAGCAGTGATCTTAATAATTATTACTGCGTAGGTTTTAGTCCAATCAAATGGCTTTTACAGGATGAGGTGTTAGATAACCTTCTGGGTCAAAAAGGTAGCAGCATTTCAGTTAAAATTGTAGCTACTTTTCTGCCCCGCACCGTTGTTGAAAGTTTGCTGACGGTTCTTAATCGATGCGATTTAGGTCTTAGAAGCCTAACTTTAGAGCCCATTGCAGCAGGTGATGTTGTAGTCCTTCCAAGTATGCGCAAACTCAATATCGCACTGGTGGATATCGGTGCAGGAACGTCAGATATTGCCATATCCCGAGATGGTAGCATTTTTGCCTATGGAATGGTCCCTATGGCAGGTGATGAAATAACGGAAAAAATCTGTGAAGAACATCTACTAAACTTCGATGAAGGTGAGCGGGTCAAACGAAAGCTGTCTCTACATGAAAAGGTAGAGTTTGTCGATATATTTGGGAGTAGAAGAAAGCTTTCCGCCGAAGAGGTAATGCAATCTATCGATTCGGTTATGAATGAGCTTTCAGTCAAAATAGCCCGCAAAATACTTGAACTAAACGGCAAAACTCCGGCTGCTGTACTTTTAATCGGTGGTGGCAGCCTATTGCCGAATTTATCAGAATATATAGCTGTTCATCTTGAACTTTCCAAAGAACGGGTTGGAGTCAAAGGCCGTGAAGGGCTCGCTTATGTTCAGGGATGTGAGGATTTTACAGGACCTTTTTCAGTAACCCCCATAGGTATAGCTGTAAATTCACTTAAGGGTGCTCACCTATCTTCCTATAAGGTCTATATAAATGAAAAACCTGTTAATATTTTAGCCCAAGATAAGCCTACAGTTTTAAACGCACTGCTTTATGCAGGAAAATCATCGGCGGAAATCTTCGGTCGGCCGGGGCTTGCCAAGACTTTTAAGTTAAATGGAAAACTGGTAATAGTTAAAGGTAAAATGGCAAAACCAGCGGTTGTCACTATGGATGGCAAGAATGTCAGCTTTAACGAACCGGTTCATGACAGCGCAGTGATAAGTTTTATCCCTGCTCATGATGGTGAAGCGGGGACAGCCAAAATAAAGGAATATATTTCTGAAAAAGATAGGTTTTTATTAAAAATAAACGGGCGCAATTTTAGCATAGATCCCATTGTAGAAATATCCGGTCAATCGGTGTCTCCCGAAGAAGAAATACCCGATGATGCTTTAATAACTATAAAACCCAGGGATATGATCCTAAGTGATATTTTCAACATTATATCCTTTAAACCCAAAGGCATGACAGGTAAGCTTGTCATGAAAATAAACGGAATTGATGCAGGTTTTGCAGATCCATTAAAGAACAACGATGAAATAGATATTTATTGGGAAAACATACCGAATTAATTTCATAAAAGGTCTATTATGGGTCTGTTATTTTATGATATAATGGTTAACGGGTTTAGGGGGACATGGATATGGATCGAAAATTACTTAAAAATATAGAATATCCTATTTTAATTGCTATCATTTTAATAACAATAATAAGTGTCCTGATAATCAGCAGTGCAACCCATGCCATGAGTCCCGAAGGTAGTTTTCGGACCGCCCGTAATCAGATTATATGGTTTGGTGTAGGACTAGTAGCAATGATAATCATCGTTTCAATAGATTATCATTCTTTTGCCCATTGGTCCAACATTATCTATGTTATAAACATCCTAGCTCTGCTCCTTGTAATATTCAAGGGTGAAGAAGGTGGCGGAGCTCAGCGATGGCTTGATATGGGTCCTTTTAGACTGCAACCGTCGGAATTTGCCAAGTTAGCTATTGTGATAACACTTGCCCGACATATGGAAAAAAAGAAGTCTTTAAACAGTTTGCAAGATTTATTTTCTGTTTTTATGCATATGGCAGTTCCTATGCTGCTTATTGCAAAACAACCGGATTTGGGTACATCTTTGGTACTGTTGGCAATGGTTTTCGGTGTGATGTTTATTGCAGGTCTAAGCTATAAACTTTTGGCGGGAATTATTACAGCAGGTGTCTTTTCCTTACCGGTATTATGGAAATTATTAAAACCTTATCAAAAAGATCGAATTTTGGTTTTTATAAATCCCTATCTAGATCCTTTGGGGAAAGGTTATCATGTAATTCAATCTAAAATTGCAATTGGTTCAGGCAAAATATTTGGGAAGGGCCTTTATCAAGGGACCCAGAATCAACTGGATTTTCTCCCGGTAAAACATACTGACTTTATTTTTGCAGTGTTAGGGGAAGAATTAGGTTTTATCGGAGGCATCATACTTTTCATTTTATATTTCGTACTGTTGTATTACTCCTTAAGGTTAGCATTTAAAGCCAAGGATCTTTTGGGAACTTATATGGTTGTAGGTGTAGTTTCCATGTGGACCTTTCAGATTCTGGTCAATATCGGGATGAATGTGGGTATAATGCCGGTAACGGGTATACCGTTGCCATTCATGAGCTACGGAGGGAGCTCCTTCTTAATGAACATGATGGCAGCCGGATTAGTACTCAATGTAGGAATGCGTCGGCAAAAGATCTTATTTTAAAGGGAGTATGCAAAGCTACCTATTTTAGTATTATGCGATTTGTTTAATAAAAGATTAAATAGCTTTATTAGTTTGTATAACCAAGTTACGGTATCTGCGGGTTCTCTTTAGGACCCGTTTTTTCTTTCTTATTTTAAGATACAAAAAGGAGCTGTTACACTTTAAACTATTAGTTTTGACGTATAAAGTTACTCCGGTGAAGATGTCGGCACCTCTCCCTAAAGCAAGACCTGTTATTCTAGAGCTTGGTCCTGCACGCTGCCCCTGCTTCGTTTGTCCCCAAGCAACTAGAATAATAACGGTATTGCTTAAAGGGATCATTTCATCTTCACCTCAGAACTACGTCAGAATTAATATTTGGTTCATTGTGTAGAAGCTTTTTTTTGTAATAAACGAGCTTTACGGAAAATAGATATATATAACAAGACTTCTATAAAGAACATTAAAATCATAAAAGCCTTTGCTATTTTACATTTAACAAAAGCATAGACCAACAAAAATATACTTTTCCGTGGACTAACAGACAGAATAAGGGGGTGTCTGTATATGTATTATTATGAGCAACCGTCCGAAAAAAAGTGGTTTAGTCCTGAGAATTTAAAAAAAATCATCATATGTATTGTAATAATAACCGTTATTTTATTAATGAAGAAAATAAACATTCCCATCGTCAAAGCCACTCTTGGGAAAATAGATTATATTGTTTCAGATTATTCATATGAGTTTAAAGATGTAGTAGAGGCTATAAAAGAGATTACGCAGGCTTCCATGAGTATTCCCGTATTTGGTCAAAAGGAGCAAGAGTTGTTACCGATGCCTGTGGATGGAAGAGTATCTTCAGAATATGGCTTGCGATTCCACCCGATATTAAAGGAGCAGCGCATGCATCATGGCATCGATATAGTTCAAAAAGAAGGATGTCCTGTAAAGACAGTGCTTGATGGAGTGGTCTTTTCGGTGGGGCAAGATAAAGAAATGGGAAATATGGTTAAGATACGTCACGATAACGGTTTGACAACAGTGTATGCTCATTTAAAGGATGTCTATGTCAAAAAACAGGAACCAATAAAGCAGGGATTTATCATAGGGACAGTTGGCAAGACAGGTCTTGCGGAAACATCGCATTTGCATTTTGAAATTTGGCGTGATGATAAATCGGAAGATCCGAGAAAATGGCTCAACATATCAAATAATGTTCGGGAGGACTTGAATGGATTTAAGAATCTCTGATTTTAGAATAAGCATCAGCCCTGCTTTTGTTGCAATAGTGGCTTTAGCATTACTAGCAGGTATGTACATGGAAGTGACGGCAGCATTACTGGCTTTAGGCATCCATGAATTTGCACATGTTTTCATAGGTCGCAAATTAGGTCTGGTGATTCATGAAATTGAAATATTGCCCTTTGGAGGACGGATAAAATCAAGTTTAGATGAGGCATCAGTGGAGGAAGAAATGCTTGCGGTTCTGGCCGGGCCCATGGCAAACTTTGTAGCAGTTGGTTTAATCTTTTTTCTATCAACTCAGAAACTTATTTTACCTGAGATAGCTCGACAATTTACTCATTATCAGTTAATGCTCGGTATATTTAATATGTTGCCTGCCCTCCCTCTTGACGGTGGGAGGATTTTTGCATTATGGCTCAGCCAACGTGTGGGTTACACTTCATCAGTGCGCATTGCTTCACAAACAGGAAAAATACTGGCATATTCAATGATGTTTGTTGCCTTGATGGGTTTATTTTTTAAAAGGGTATTTATAAGTCTTTTTGTGGCAAGTTTTTTTCTATTACAACAGGCCTCAAAAGAGGAAAAAAAAGCACAATATACATTCATGAAACATTTGGCCAAAAAAACGGAGAAGCTATCTAAGAATAAATATTTACCCGGAGAAATTATAGTGGTGGGTGAAGATACTACGGTAAAAAAGATATTGTATTTATTTGCACCGCAGAAGTATTTTATAGTGTATATATTAGATAAAAATATGGAGATTAAAAAATATTTGACGGAAACGGAAATATTTGACAAAGTAATTGAAAAAGGATTAGACTTAAAGATGAAAGACCTGATATAATAAAGAAGTGACATTTTACCATCAAGTATAGGAGGCACGGCATTGACGGTAGAAAAACAGCTGGAAAAACTTTTGCCACAAGTCTCAAAACCTACTCGTTATATGGGAAATGAATATAATAGCATAAAAAAAGACAAGAATGGTATAAAAACCCACATAGCCTTGGCCTTTCCGGATGTCTACGAGGTGGGCATGTCCCATCTAGGCATAAAAATCTTATATCATCTTCTAAATCAAGATTCTGATATTTATGCTGAAAGGGTTTTTGCGCCCTGGGTTGACTTTGAAGATTTAATGCGAAGTGAGGGCCTTCCGCTTTTCAGTCTTGAAAGTAAAACCGCAGTTTCTGAATTTGATTTTTTAGGTTTTACACTTCAATATGAAATGAGCTACACTAATATATTAAACATGCTGGAGCTTTCAGACATACCTATTTTTTCAAAAGAAAGAAGTGACGGTCATCCTTTCGTGATAGCCGGTGGCCCATGTGCATATAACCCGGAGCCGCTGGCGGACATCATGGATTTTTTTGTTATAGGGGAGGCCGAAGAGGCCATTATAGAGGTTATGAATCTGTATAAGAGTTTTAAGGAAAGGGGTGAAAAGCGGCGGCAACGGTTTTTGGAGGAAGTTGCACGAATTCCGGGAGTTTATGTACCTTCTTTATACCGAGTATCATATAATGATGATGGGACTTTAAAGGATATTGTGCCGGAAAAAAACGATATCCTCAATAGGATACAAAAAAGAGCGATAAAAGACCTGGATAGTGTCTACTATCCTACTGATTTTGTAGTCCCTTATATGGACATTGTTCACGACCGAGCTGTCCTAGAGATTTTTCGCGGTTGTACAAGGGGCTGCCGTTTTTGTCAGGCAGGAATGATTTATCGTCCGGTAAGGGAAAAGTCGGCAGATCGCCTGGAAAAGCTGGCTAAAGACATTATTGCATCAACGGGCTATGGGGAAATATCCTTGGCATCATTAAGCACCAGTGATTATTCAGAATTAAAACAGCTTACTGAAATACTGACTAATGAGTTCCGTCAGTGTCAGGTAGGTTTATCACTGCCGTCTCTTAGAATCGATGCTTTTTCCCTTGAACTTGCCAAAAAGGTTCAAGAAATAAAAAAATCAGGCCTTACATTTGCACCGGAAGCCGGGACACAAAGGCTAAGAGATGTAATCAATAAAGGCGTGACGGCGGAAGACCTTCTGTCTTCAGTTAAGGATGCTTTTTCTTCAGGTTGGAATACGGTAAAGCTGTATTTTATGACTGGCCTTCCTACAGAAACCCATGAGGACTTAAAAGGAATATCCGACCTTGCTTATGCCGTTGTAGATGTATATCGAAAGATTCACGGTCACACCAAGGGCCTTAAAGTCAATGTCAGCACATCAACCTTTGTCCCTAAACCATTTACGCCTTTTCAGTGGGAAGCTCAGATAACACTGGGGGAAATTGATGAGCGTCAAAAGTATCTAAGGAGCCTACTCAGGAAAAGTAAAAATATATCTTACAGCTGGCATGACGGTAGGTTGAGCTTTTTGGAAGCTGTTTTTTCCAGAGGGGACCGAAGATTGGGTCAGGTTTTAAAAATTGCCCATGACAAGGGTTGTAAATTCGACGGGTGGAATGATATTTTTTCTTTTGATAAGTGGATGACGGCTTTTAATGAAGCAGGCGTCGACCCGGAATTTTTTGCTTACCGCAAGAGGACACATGCTGAGTTTTTCCCATGGGATATTATAGATCCCGGTATTGATAAAAAGTTTTTACTCAGGGAACTGGAAAGGTCAAAAAAGGCTGAAGTTACACCTGACTGTAGAATAAGATGTCATGACTGTGGGATAAATAGGCTGAAAGACGGTGATTTTTGTGAAGCTAAGAATGAAATTTAAAAAAGAGCGACCTGTGATGTTTATATCCCATCTGGACATGATGAGGACTTTTGAACGAGCTTTTAGACGGGCGGATTTACCCATAGCATTTTCCCAAGGGTTTAATCCCCGGCCTAAAGTATCTTTTACCCCGGCTTTATCTGTTGGTATTACCAGTAGCGCTGAATACATGGATGTGGAGTTTTACGAAGATGTATCGGCAGATGATGTGGCTATCCGATTGAATCGAGTTTTGCCCGAGGGCTTGCGAATAATAAAAATAGGAATAACTGATGAAAAACTGCCACTTTCTATGTTAAATGGCGTCATATATGTAGTGAAAGTAGCTTTAAATGCAGAGAACCTACAGGAACTGGAAAAAGCTATTCACACTCTCTTACACCAAAAAGAGATTATTGTAGAAAAACCTACCAAATCCGGTATCAGGTCCGTGAATATTGCTCCTTTAATTTATCAAATAAATTTATCGAGTAATAATGAGGATAACGCAAATCTTGTGATGGCAATTTCAATCGGACAACAGGGTAGTGTATCACCGAAGGTGATTGTCCTGGAATTGAAAGGAATTTTTACAAAAAAACTTGAAATACTCAGCATTCACAGGGAGGAACTTTTTTACAGAAAAAACGAGAACAATAAAATTCTTCCCCTTTAATTTAGCGGAAAATATGAGCCCCCCAGATCCTTGGTAAGTCCGCTTTAATTTTGTGGGAGATTTGAGGAGCTGAAGATTTAATGTCAAAGGAGATTTTGGCAGATGTTGATAGGGACCAAATTCGAATTGGGGTTTTAGAGGACCGGCAATTAGTAGAATATTATGTTGAAAAAACTTATGAAGAAAGGGTGATTGGTAATATCTACAAGGGTAAAGTGGCAAATGTACTGCCGGGTATGCAAGCAGCCTTTGTGGATATTGGTTTGGGGAAAAACGCTTTTTTATACGTGGGAGATTTAAATACTTATTATCTAGGCTCAGAGGATGCGGATGTCATTGAGAGTTTGAAAAAAACATCAATAAAGGATTTTTTGCGTGTGGGCCAAGAGGTTTTTGTTCAGGTGGTAAAAGAGCCTATCGGTACTAAGGGGGCCAGGGTTTCTACGAATATCACCCTGCCCGGAAGATACCTGGTATTGATGCCTACAGTTGACTATATAGGCATTTCTAGGAGAATAGAAAAGGAAGAAGAACGCCAGCGTTTAAAATCTTTGGCTGAGGAGATACGGCCTGAGCACATAGGAGTTATCGTTAGAACCGTAGCGGAGGGAAAAGGTATCGAGGACCTTAAGGCCGATATGGAATATTTAAAACGCCTTTGGAATAGTATACGAATGAAACAGAAGGGAGGAAAAGCTCCCCGATTGATATATAAAGACATGGATCTTCTTGCTCGTATAGTAAGGGATATCTTTACCCCGGAAGTGAATAAGTTTTATGTAAATACATCATACGGATATGAAAAAGTGTCAGAATTAGCATCATTGATTTCTCCTTCCTTGAAAGACCGTGTAAGTCTTTATATGGGGCAGGAAGATATATTTGAGTATTTTAACATTGAATCAGAGACGGAAAGAGCTCTTGAAAGGAAAGTATGGCTAAAATCCGGTGGTTATATCGTTATAGATCATACTGAGGCTCTGACCGCCATTGATGTAAATACCGGTAAGTTCGTTGGCAGTATAGATTTGGAAGACACAGTAGTCAAAACCAATTTGGAAGCAGCTAAGGAAATTGCAAAACAGCTTAGACTACGAGATATAGGCGGAATAATAATTATTGATTTTATTGATATGGACTCACAAGAACATAAAAAAATGGTTGTAGATACCCTAGAAACTGAGTTGAAAAAAGATAGAACCAAAGCCCATGTGCTAGGGATTACAAACTTAGGTCTGGTGGAGATGACACGGAAAAAGGTGCGCCAGAGCTTGGATGAAGTTTTGGAAAAAGTATGTCCTTACTGTGAGGGAAGAGGTAAGATATTATCCGAGGAGACAATGGCCAAAAAAGTTGAACGAGAAATTTCTAGAATATTCAGGACTCGAAGAGGCGAAGCAATTCTTATAGAAGTTCACCCTTCCGTGGCAGCAGTGGCTATAGGTGCCGGTGGTAGTAGATTGAGTCAACTGGAACAGCGACATGGAAAGTATATTTTCATCAAAGGTAAGGATGATCTACATCCTGAAGAAATCCGCATTAAAGCTGTTGGGAGCAGGGTTAAGCTGGAGAATTTTGCCATGCCAGTCAGAGAAGGTCAGATAATAGATGTAATAATTGAAGAGACACATATAACCAATCCCAATGATGGTATAGCCCGGGTGGACGGTTATGTGGTCGATGTGGAAGAAGGGGCCAATTTATTGGGTGCAAAAGTAAAAGTACAGATCAATAAGACCTACAGAACTTATGCTAAAGCAAGACTGATTTAAACCTAGGCAGCCGGTGTTTGGGAATGGTTCTTTAGGGGTTTAATCGGAAGTTTTGCGAGGTGTCAGGGGACGGTAGAACCGTCTCCTGACACCTTTATTTTCGTCACCCCAAAAACCGCTTTTACATATATTATAGCAGGAACCGAAAAGGAGATTTAAAAAACTAAAAACATCATAAGTAACCCCAAAGTGTTTCATTGCATATACTATACCAGGCACTACAAAAAAGGAGGGAGTTGTTATGCCAGATTCTCTGGGAGCAGGATTCCTTGGAGGAAGGTGGGCATTTGCCCTGTTTCTCATATTAATTCTTCTGTTCTTTGCAGATGACTAAAATGTCTGCCGTGCTTTAAGCACGGCTCTTTTTAGAGAAATATTAATTTTAAGTAAAGTAATGTGAAAGCAACAACCTGTGCTTTGTTTCACAAGGAACTCCGGTATATTTCAATGCATATATTATAATAAACCAATAAAAAAGGAGGGAGTTCAGATGGCAGATACCCAAGGCGGCGGTTTCTTTCTGGGTGGCCGTTGGGCTTTTGCTCTGTTCCTAATACTGATTCTCCTGTTCTTTGCAGATGACTAAAATATTTTCCAAGAGAGGAGGTATTAGAATGGGTGGAGGAGCTGTTGGACCGGGTTTTGGAGGCAGATGGGCCTTTGCGCTGTTTTTAATATTGATTCTTCTGTTCTTTGCAGATGACTAAATAAAAAAAACAGGCCGTGTCTATAGTGGCACGGCCTAGTCTTTTTTCTTTTCATCAGATTTTCCGGAGTTTTTAGAATCACCTCCGCTGCTTTCTGCAGCTGAAAGGGTCTTCATCAAATTAAGGAGAGTGGCGGGATTGATTTTTTTATCACCAGCTCCGCCCATGGAACCAAGTAATGATGCGGCCATTTCCTTCAGCTCAGACATTCCGGCCTTTGATGAGGAGCTTTTAGTGTCAAATGTTAAATTCTGTGTATTCAAGAAACTGATAATCCCCAGCAAATTACTTAGAGCCAACAGACTCACTAATTCGTTGACATTCTGACCACGTTGACCGTGGATTACTTCTAGAACCGTTTCGAGTAAATCGGTTTTAAAACCAAGGTCTTCATTTTCTGCCAAACTTACCCCTCCTTTATGATGTAAATTTTTAGTATGTTATATAAATATATGTTGCGCTGTGTTTAAAAATGAACATCTAATTTCATTAAAAAACAAATAAGAGGGCAAAAGCCCCCATTTGTGAAGCTCTCTAAAGTACAAAATTAATGTTTACTCTTTTCTTTTTTGGCCAGTAGGCTTAAAAGATTCTCCACATCCTCGGACTGCTTGTTAGAAGGCTGTGTGTACTCATCGATTTCATCAGACTGAATATCGGAAACCTGTTCATATTCATCAACCTCTATTACCTGATTACTTTTTTTTGCTTGGATAGACTCATTAATCATGGTCAAAAGTGTATTTAAAGCATCAAAGTTTATTTTCTGATCTAAATGCTCCGGTCGGAATATATTTATGGTGGTAAGCATGAGATCTAGCAATTCTTGGCTTTTTCCACTCATAAATGGCCGTATGGCTTTTAAGAGTTGCAAGTCACTGTCTGATACAGAAAAGGTCTTCATCTTCATCCTCCTATTCCTTTGTTAAAATGCTTTTTATGTTTTTTATTATGCGGTTTACTCCGCCAAAAGAATTGATAAGTAATATAAGTATCAAAAAAAGAGTGTATGGATTCGGTAGGGGCTTAGAATGACCGTCAGGATTATCAGCACCGGTTTTTTGACTCGAGTTTCCAGACATCATTTGTTTTCCTCCCAAAATTATTCTCTAAATTATTATATGAACAGAAGATATAAAAAGGTGCCGGAATAAGCTTTTGAAAAATAAGCAAACTAAGGATAGTAATATAAAAAAAGGGTGATTATATGTTCAAAAACAAAAGAATAATTATTATAGCTGTTATTGTTTTAGTTACGGCTTCAATTGGATTTTTTATCGTACGCTATAAAGCTCAGGCAAAAGCAAAACATTATGTGGTTTCATCCTGGGAAGGTGATCATACCCTATTAGCGCGCCTGGTAGCCGGTGAAGCGGAAGGTGAGCCTTACGCCGGCCAAGTAGGTGTCGCCGCCGTTATTATAAATCGTTCAAAACATGCAAAGTTTCCACCGACAATAGCCGATGTAGTATACCAATCGGGAGCTTTTGAATCCGTTAGCAATGGCCTGATATGGTCAAGATATCCATCAAGGAGTAATTTTGATGCTGCCCGACAAGCCATGGACGGATGGGACCCGACTTATGGTTGTATATTTTTCTGGAACCCTTATAAACCGGTCAGTTCCTGGATTTGGTCCCGCTCAATAATAACCCAAATAGGTCGGCATGTATTTGCAAAATAATAATGGAGGTATAAAAATTGAAAAAGTCATATATATGGATAATCAGTCTATTAGTACTGGGAGGTATTATATTTGCTTACTGGTCCGTATCCAACCGAGCATTTTCGGCAGAAAATGCCTTAGAAGCATCCTATCAACGTGGGTTTTACAACCTGCTGGAACAGGTAAACAATCTAAATCTGTTGATTTCAAAAAGCGAGGTTACATCCTCAGATGAACAGAGGATAATGATGCTGACCACCATCTGGCATCAGGCGGAAGGAGCAAGGGCCAGCCTTGCGACTATGCCATTGGGTGACCGGGACATGACAAATATACAAAAGTTTTTTGCTCAACTAGGTGACTTTTCTTATAATATTGCCGACAAATTGGTAAAAAAACAAGACATAACAGATAAAGAATGGTCTAAGATGGGGCAATTCAGAAAGAATATTCAAAGTTTAAATCAAGATCTCCGGCGCTTACAAGATGATGTATCTGCCGGCAAAATAAGATGGGGAAATAAACCCGACCGCTTGATTTCTGTAAAAAAAATAAAGGGTATGGCGGACAGTTTAGAAACTATTGACCAAAAACTTAAAAAAGAAGCACCTACAATTACTTATGACGGACCTTTTTCAGACCATGTGGAAAAAGTGATTCCAAAAGCGGTATCAGGTAAACGCATAAATGAAAGTGAAGCCGTTAAAATCGCTCGACAAGCTGTGGATAGGGTGACAAAAGCGGATTTTAAGTCCGATGTAGTCGGGAGAACAAAGGGAAATATTCCTGCCTACACAATAGAATTTACCCGTGCAGGTGACACCACACCTGGCATCATAATGGATGTAAGCCAAATAGGCGGCCATGTGATATGGTTTTTAAATACCAGAAAAATTGATAGCTCGAAAATCGCAATAAAACAAGCACTGGACAAAGCAAAAGACTATCTGGAATCCATAGATTACACAAACATGGAACCTACCGGTTCTCTCAGAGAAAACAACACTATAACGGTAACCTTTGTTCCCAAAGCAGGTGATGTGCTATTGTATCCGGATTTTGTTAAAGTTGAGGTAGCTTTAGATACAGGAGAAATTGTAGGGTTTAATACCTTGGCTTATCTAACATCACATACTGAGCGCAATTTATCTGAACCGACAATTACAGAAAACGAAGTAACAGATAAATTAAACAAAAATTTGAGTGTGGCAAGAATTCGCGTGGCATTGATTCCCGATGAGGCACTAAAGGAAAAACTTTGTTATGAGGTGGATGCCAGATTAAATTCTGATCGCTATTTTATTTATATCAATGCGAGAAACGGCAATGAAGAACGAATCTTAAAGGTAGTGGAAACTGATAAGGGCACTATGACAATGTAGCTCGGATCATATCAGCACCTAGAACTTCACTGGTATTTTTGGGCAGTGACATTAATCTTTAATATGATAAATATTTGTGACGAATAAAACCCCATCAGCATAATATATATATAAGGTGGTAATCGAGAATTGTTGTAGGGGGATTATATATGGCCGACATAAAGGATTTTTTTTCTAGTTCTAATGGTAACCAAAATGTAACATCTCTAGCTTATCTGTTACTAATGGCCAATGTACTGGGGCTTGCAGTCTTCCTTGATGGTAAGAAGAGTGAGCTGCTCACTTTACCGCAAAGGCCTGAACAAAAAAGCCAGCAATCAAAACAATTTACTGATTCCTCACCGGTAGTTTTTGATAACAAAAAAATCGATCCGGCTGTGGAGGGTAAGACTGCACAGATAAAAAAAACCAAAATTCAAGAAAAATCCGAGAGAGAAGATACGGTGTTTGAACAAGTTGAACAGACTACCGAGCAAGAGGATAAAGAAATAGCACAGCTCAAAGATAATATCATCGACTTTAAAGGAGCCGTTGCCCTGAGAACTCAAGAAACAAAGCAGTCATTAAAACCGTTGATTTGGAACTTTCCAAAGAAATGATACAGAATTATAAAATATTAAATTTCGTTGACAGTTAAGGTTTCCATGTGCTAAAATAGTCTAGGTGGTTGTATGTGCCGCCCACCGCCCGGGACGGGTTTTAAAATATGTTACCTAGATTCCGGCGAGAATTAGGAGGAGATAAATATGTACGCAATTATTGAGACCGGCGGTAAGCAATATCGTGTATCTGAAGGTGATGTAATTCGGGTAGAAAAACTTCCGACAGATGTAGGAGAGTTGGTTGAAATTGATAAAGTGCTGGCATTATCAAAAGATGACAAACTCCAGGTAGGAAAGCCATGGCTTGAAAGTTCCAAAGTGACGGCCAAGGTGCTTAAGCATGGTAGAGGCGATAAGATTATTGTATTGAAGTACAAGCCTAAGAAAAATTACCGCAAAAAACAAGGTCACCGCCAATCATTTACGGAAATTCAGATTGAGAAAATAGAAGGATAGTATGATAAATGTAAAGGTGGAGTCACATCCTTTGGGTGGCTATAAATCCATAGAAATATCCGGCCATGCGGAATACGCCGAATACGGCAAGGATATAGTTTGTGCCGGGGTTTCAGTTTTGGCAGAAACAGCGGTTTTAGGACTGAAGCATATTGTCGGTATAAAACCCTTAATTAATAAGGAACAAGGCTGTTTTATATTAAAACTACCTGATAATATGACAGCAGAAGAGTATAAAAAGACGGCGATGATTCTTAAAACCATAATTTTGGGGCTTGAAGATATTTCGAAATCTTACCCACTTAATATACACATGGAGATAATAGAGGAGGTGTAGTCGATGAATTTACAGCTGTTTGCTCAAAAAAAAGGCGGAGGCAGTTCAAAAAACGGTCGTGACAGCCAATCTAAACGATTAGGTGTTAAAAGATATGACGGCCAGTTTGTCAGTGCTGGCAGCATACTAGTTCGCCAAAGAGGCACCAGGGTATATCCCGGGCAAAATGTCGGAATGGGTGTAGACCATACACTTTTTGCAAAGATGGATGGTTATGTCAAGTTCGAACAAAAGGGGAAGAGCAAGAAACTTGTAAACATATATGCTGTAAACTAAGCTCCTGTTAAAAAGGAGCTTTTTTCTGTCTAAGCGACTATGGCAAAAACCACCTTTGTCTTTTATCGAGGCAGGAATTTAAAAGAATTAAATAGAATTATAGGTATAAAATACACAAAAGTCAAAATTGATATAAAATCACATCCCAACCTAATCGCACAAGTGTTTATTGACATAAGACAAATCAAGTGTGAAAGGAATGGGTTTGTTGAATAGAAAGGGTTTCCAACTTATTATTCTTACAGGTCAAATATTTTTGACTGTGGTGGCGGTTACACTGCTTGATCCTGACTACAATATAAAAACACAGATTTTGTGGGCAGGAATATTTTTGTACATTGCCGGCCTGATTGCAATGAACATATTTCCCGATCAAAGTGAAAGTTTAAGTACAGAGAGGAGTTTTATCAGGGTTTTTAGGTTGCTAAGACATGACTTTCAAAACAACTTACAGGTTTTATACAGCATGATTCAGTTGAAAAAACATATAGCTGCTTTACAATATATAGATGATGTAAAGAATAGTGATAAAACCGTGAATCACATTTGCAACAATTTGACCGATATTCCGCTAATGTGCTGTTTGCTAGAGATGTTTTACCGCTTGAGACAAAAAAATATCGATATGACCGTTGAAGTAATTAGTAAGAGCCCATCCTTACCGCAATTATCACGTTTAAAAAAAGAAATGGAAAATTATGTCTTGCAATTTGACAAAATTCAGGGTAAAAAAGATATAAAGATAATTTTAAAAAACTCAGAGATTGAGATCTTCTCTGAAACTATAGGTGAGAGTTATATTTTGCGGTAAAATTATCGCTTAACAATAGTTAAATACATGTTTTTAAAAAGCTAAATCAGGGAATCCTTTAACGTATGGATAAAAAACTAATTTATAGGTGATGCAAATGTTTGTAGATAGGGCAAAAATATATGTGAAAGCCGGAGATGGAGGTAATGGTGTTGTAGCGTTTCGAAGGGAGAAATTTGTTCCGCGGGGAGGCCCCAGCGGAGGTGACGGAGGACGGGGTGCAGATGTGATTCTCATGGTAGATTCTGGCCTGTCGACTCTTATGGATTTTAAATATAAAGTTCACTATAAAGCCAAGCGAGGAGAACATGGTCAAGGGTCCAATAAAATTGGTCGCAGTGCCGAAGGTCTTGTTATTAATGTACCGCCGGGGACCGTTGTAAAGGACGCCGAGACAGGTGATGTGCTTGCAGATCTTGTAGAAAGCAAGCAAAGTTTTATAGCAGCTAAAGGGGGCAGGGGCGGCCGAGGTAATGCCCGATTTACTTCTTCAGTTCATAGGGCTCCGGATTTCGC
>CAZFME010000021.1:0-22049 GCA_964520055.1 uncultured Clostridia bacterium | reverse complement strand
GCTGCAAGTCTTGCAATTGGCACTCTAAATGGTGAACAGCTAACAAAATCAAGACCAATCATATGGCAGAATTCCACAGAGCTGGGTTCTCCACCGTGTTCGCCACAAATGCCTATCAGGAGATCGGATTTTACCCCCCGACCCTTGTCTACCGCCATTTTCATTAAGGAGC
The DNA here is from genome assembly GCA_964520055.1 of uncultured Clostridia bacterium. GTDB lineage: Bacteria > Bacillota > Thermosediminibacteria > Thermosediminibacterales > Tepidanaerobacteraceae > DUNY01. Next base: position 21,877 of record CAZFME010000021.1, on the reverse strand, counting down.
CCACACCGTTTCTGTCAAGGACGATAAAGGGAGAATCCAAAAGTATCTTCTGCTCTACATAATGTGGAAGTATCTTGCCCTCTGCGTCATCACGGCTGAATCCGAAAGTGGTTTGTGTCAGATCATTTGTTCCAAAGGAAAAGAAATCCGCAGAATTGGCAATTTCTTCAGCAGTGAGACATGCTCTGGGAAGTTCTATCATTGTTCCAATAAAGTAATGTACCTTTGTTCCCTCTTCTGCAAATACGTTATCGGCAGTTTCTTCCACAATGTCCCTAAGTGTCTTAAGCTCTAATTCATGACCCACCAAGGGTACTTCAATTTCGGGTATCACCTTTACACCACGCTTGGTTAGATTGCATGCAGCCTTTAGCATTGCTTTTACCTGCATGATGTAAATTTCGGGATACAGTAGACCAAGCCTACAACCCCTAAGGCCTAACATTGGGTTCATTTCACTGAGGGCCCGTACTTTTTTCAGCATCTCCTGTTTTGCTTCAAGTTCTTTTGAGCAGCCTTTGGCCTTAAGCTCCGCTATTTCCACTATAAGTTCTTCAGGATTGGGTAGAAATTCATGCAGAGGTGGATCAAGTAGTCTTATTGTAACCGGCAGACCTTCCATTACTTTAAAAATTCCCTCGAAGTCTTGCTGCTGAATCGGTAACAGCTTGGCTAGAGCTGTTTCTCTTTCTTCCTTAGTCTCAGACATTATCATTTGTTGAACTATAGGTAGCCGGTCCGGAGCCATAAACATATGCTCGGTTCGGCAAAGCCCGATGCCTTCAGCTCCAAATTCAAGGGCGACTTTAGCATCATGGGGAGTATCTGCGTTGGCTCTTACTTTTAATGCCCTTAATTCATCGGCCCAGCTTAAAACTTGAGTGAATTCATCCGAAAGCTCCGGATCAATCATGGGCACTTCACCAATCATAACTTCGCCTGTAGAACCATCAATGGAAATTATATCGCCTTTTTTGACCACAAGCTGGTCTACTTGGAATTCATTTTTTTCATAGTCGATTTTTATGGTTTCACATCCGGATACACAGGGTTTACCCATGCCTCGCGCAACAACAGCAGCATGACTGGTCATACCGCCACGGCTGGTCAGAACACCCTGAGCTACGACAATACCGTGAATGTCATCGGGAGTTGTCTCAGTCCTTACTAGGATCACTTTTTGACCTTGATTGCCAATGGTTTCCGCCTCATCCGGATCAAATACCACATGCCCTGAAGCTGCTCCCGGAGAAGCTGGCAGGCCTTTTGCTATAGCATCAACTTTGGCATCTGGGTCGATCCTACGGTGAAGTAGGGTTTCTAACTGCCCCGCTGGTACTCGAAGAATGGCTTCTTCTTTATTTATTAAGCCTTCCTTCACCAGTTCCACAGCTATTTTAACGGCTGCCTGAGCTGTTCGTTTTCCGCCTCGGGTCTGGAGTATAAAGAGTTTTCCGTTTTCTATGGTAAACTCAATGTCCTGCATATCTCTGTAATGATTTTCCAATAAGGTGCAAGTATCAGCAAATTGCTTATATATATCGGGCATTACATCTTCAAGTTGTTCTATGTTTTGTGGTGTTCTGATACCAGCTACCACATCTTCTCCTTGAGCATTCATCAAAAATTCACCGTAAACCTTGTTTTCTCCGGTTGAGGGGTTTCGTGTAAATGCAACCCCTGTACCCGAATCATCGCCCTTATTTCCGAAAACCATGGTTTGGACGTTAACAGCGGTACCAAGATTATCAGGAATCTTGTTAATTCTTCTGTACACCTTAGCCCTCTGATTATTCCAGGATTTAAACACCGCTTCTATAGACATTAATAGCTGTTCTTTAGGGTTCTGAGGAAACTCACGGCCGGTCTCTTCTTTGATCTTGTCTTCATAAAGTTTTACAACTTCCTTCCAGCCTTCAACATCCATTTCAGTATCCTGAGTTATATTTTTCTTTTGTTTCACCAAATCAATAATAGATTCGAATTTGTCATGCTCCACCTCCATGACCACATTCCCAAACATTTGGATAAACCTGCGGTAGCTGTCATAGGCAAAGCGCTCATTGTTGGTTTTGGCTGCCAAGCCTTTAACGCTTTCATCGTTGAGACCAAGATTCAGTATTGTATCCATCATACCGGGCATGGAAACAACGGCTCCGGACCTAACTGATACCAGCAAAGGATCCTGGTTGTCACCAAGTTTTTTACCCATTTCTTTTTCAAGATTGTCTAACTCTTTAAAAATCTGAGACAGTATATCTTCGGATATTTTTTCACCCTCATCATAGTAGTTCAGACATGCTTCAGTAGTAACGGTGAAACCCAAGGGTACCGGTAAACCAATTTTAACCATTTCCGCCAGGTTTGCACCTTTGCCTCCCAACAAGCTACGCATCTTAGCATTTCCTTCATGAAAACTGTATACATATTTTTTTGTCATATTATAGTTCTCCTTTCTTTAGTATCTCTAGAATGCTGGTGGCTATTTCTTCCACTGCTTTATTTGAAACATCAATTTTGGGACAACTTATTTTTTCTATTATTTTGTCAGCATATTCAATTTCATCCATGATTCTGCTGCGCTGGGCATATGTTGCTTCTGTGCTGAGACCTAAAGCTCTAAGTCTTTCCTGTCTGATATCAAACAGTTTTTCCGGGCTTATAGTAAGACCTATTACAGTCCTTGGCGGGAGATTGAACAACTCTTCCGGTGGGGTAACCTCCGGCACCAAACGAAGATTGGCAACCTTTAACCGCTTATGAGCTAAAAACATAGCCAGGGGGGTTTTTGAAGTTCTGGAAACGCCTATGAGAACCACATCAGCTCGGGATAAACCCCTTGGATCTTTTCCATCATCGTACTGGACCGCAAATTCTATGGCCTCCATCTTTTTAAAGTAATCTTCATCTATTTTATGAACTAATCCCGGTTTCAAATGTGGTTTGATTTCGGTTATTTGTGCAAAAGCATCCATCATAGGACCCATTAAATCCACTATGGGTATTTTGTTTTGTTTTGCCAGATTTAATAAATAGTGCCTGACTTCCGGTAGAACAATAGTGCATACAATGGCACAATTGGCTGTGTTTTTAGCTTCCTCTATTATATCTTCCACATATTCATTATCAGTTACATAGGGAATTCTGCGAATATCAACTTTTTCAGAATTAAATTGAACCATTGCCGCCCGAATTACCAGTTCTGCTGTTTCACCAATGGAATCAGAAACGGCAAATACTATTGCCTGACTATTTTTATTGTTTATCATCATTCCCTCCTCTCTATACCTTTCCCAGTTCAACAAAGAGTTTTGTAATGGTAGTTTTTGTTACTTTTCCAACTATTTTATATTTTTCTTGGTCGTCTTCTATTACAACTTTCACTACCGGCAATGCGTCAACCTGGTGGTCAACTATTTTCCTGGCGGCATCATAGGCACTTTCCTCAGGCGTTACCGTAATGATATTTGGCATTCTTGTCATTACTATACCGATTGGCATTTTATGTACATCTGCATTCCCGATAACTGTTTTAAGTAAGTCTTTCCGGGAAACAAGCCCGGCTAAGTTTCCATCCTTCCCGGTGATAAAAAGGGTCCCCACATCGGTTAGAAACAGAGTTACTATAGCATCATATACAGACGTATCTTCTTTTATGACTGATGGAACTGCCTTTATTTTATCTACTTTTATATCACTTATTCTTTCCAACATGAGATTTTTAGGAACTTTACCGGTAAAAAAATATCCAACTCGTGGTCTGGCTTCCAAAATGCCGATCATGGTTAAAACGGCAAGGTCCGGTCTTAATGCCGACCTGGTCAGGTTAAGCTTGTCTGCTATCTGTTCACTGGTAATAGGTTCACATTTCTTCACTATGTCAACTATCAAAACCTGCCGTGATGATAATTTTATGGGGTATCACTCCCTTCAAACAGGTTGCGAATTACCAAATACTATTATACTACAAAATACATAAAAGTCCTCTTTTTCAAGTAAAGAATTTAATCACATATGGTGTTATTATGGCTTCTATGGCAGCGGCCAAGAAAAGCATAGGAACAAAAACTCCCAAGGAAAGGACATTTTTCTTAAGATTATCCTTCAACAAGTCTATCCGGCCACGTTTACCGGGAAAAATCAAATCCAGGCCGGTCCTTAAGCCAAAAGCACCTGCACTCAAGACCACAGGCAATTCCAAAATACCGTGAGGCAGCATACCTGCCAGAAAAAATACAATCGTTTTACCTTGATAAAAGCTTAAAGCCATGACTAAGCCAATGATGAAGCCATTAAACAAAATACCAAATACGGAAACGAGGCCGAATGCAACTCCTCCAAACATAATAACCAACAATGCTTTTATATTGTTTTGAAATATCAACCCGGTTACGTGCAGTTTGCTGCGCTTTGCCATAGCTTCAGCGATTTTAATCATATTGCCCATTAACTTATCTGCATTTGAAAAAACAAAATCGGGATTATTCCAAAATAAATAATATCCTATTAGAACACCGGCGATAAATAGAATTATAGAAGCAAAAGTCACCTTGCCTTTGCCTTTGAAGGAAGCCCAAATCTTATCCAGCGAATTCACCCCTTTATTATGTATTGTTGCTAGTCTTTAGATCGTTTACATCATTTATGAATTGAACGGTTTTAAGCTTTCGATCGATGTGATGAGAAATAAAAAGACTTGAGATGCTTTTTAACTGCTCTTTTGCGTATTCCTTCACTTGTAACCCTTCCAGTTGCTCATAAGTCCTCATAAGCATTCTTCGAAGTGTTCTCAGAGTATCCGGAGTAATATTTATGGCTTTTCTATCTTTTTCACGGCAATTTGAACACAGAATTCCACCCATTAATATACTGAAAAATATTTTATCAAATACTTTTTTGCCACAACCTACACATCGGAATATTTCCGGTGCGAAACCCTGTATCGCCATGAGCTTTATTTCATAGATGCGACCGAGTACCTCCGTATCTTCCCATTCCTGAAGCAGATACATGGTTTTTAAAAAAAAGCGGAATAATTCTCGGTTCTTATCTTCCATAGGTGTAGAAACCCTGAGAAGTTCCGCAAAGTATAGGCCGTAAGCCATATATTCCAGATTCTGCCGTATTTTATAAAAGGACTCCTTTATCTCACATTGACTAATATTATCAAGATTTCGACCTTCCATAATTAAAAAATTGCTGTAAGTGAATAACTGACTTCCTGCAAGTATCGGATTTCGCGGTCGGCGAACACCCCTGGCCACTGCATGAATTTTACCTTTCTCAGGTGAAAAAATGGTAAGTATTTTATCTGCTTCACCGAGGTTCCTGTGTCCTAATACTATAGCATCGGTTCTGTATAAAGCCATGTATAATTTTCCCCTTTGTCGGTTTTATCTTTGTTGAACTTACCCCACTGTGGCAAGACTTGAATCCAGACGTTACCCGGGTTTATAATAAGCCGTGAGCCATCAGCAAAAGTATATTTTGTCCGCTCTTTCCTGGCATCCTTCTGCCAATTTATCTCTGTATAGCAACCATTGCTTATGTAGTAGCCTTTCCCGCTGTCCACAGTTTTTATGGATAGTCTGCCTACATCATCTATTACTTTAGTGTTGGCAAACTGCACGATAATGTTTGTTACAAAAATTGTCTTGCCGGTTTTTCTGTCAGTGTGGGGTTTTCCGTTTATAAAACGCTCATATGCCTTTTTATCACGGTCATATGTATAGTTTACTGTATAGTTATTAAAATATTCAAGTTTAAAATCTTCTAATATCCGCTCCCCAGCCGGAGTTTGATCAGTATTGAATTGCCATAATGGAAGTTTGGCATCTCGAAAAAATCCGTGCTCTTTGGATGTTGTTATGATTTTTTCAGTGTTAGTATATGCGTTATGAGGCTCTTTTCTGGACTTGTCCCGCCAGAAAGTTACGTCGTCATACATACCGTTAATAGCATCTATTTTTAGTTTTTTTAAGTCGGTATATCCTTGAGGGCTGGCACCGTAGTGAATGTATATGCCGTCATATTCCATGGTATAATCAAGAAAATAAGGCCTTGCACTGCGCACCGGACCTATTTCATCCACTGTTTCTCCAAGATAAATGGCTAAAAAGCGAGTTATACCACCTTCCGCTAAAACTTCGTAAACTACCCCAGCTTTATCGAGACCAGATTGAGGCCGCGCATTGTATTCATTTTCTACCATGACTGCCAAGGGTCTTTGATTTTTAAACTGTGCATTCATATCCATACCTGTAAGTGGACTTTTCGCTTTTGGAACAACCGGCTCATTTTCTGCTGGCACTATTGTTTCATTTTCCGGATCTGAATGTGCATAGGAGGAATCTGCTTCACCTTTTTTATTGGCACAGCCTACAGAGCACATCAGCATCAGCATCAATACAATAACTACATAACGTCTAAGCGGCATATTTTGGCCTCCTGTCAAGTTAATTAAGATTCTATTGTAAAAAAATAATTTTGTCCTGAAAAATCTACATAACATTTTCAAATCATAATAAGGCACACTATATACTGCGCCTGAAATTATAAAATGAAGGTTTCTATAATAGAATCATTATTTTAAACTCAACAATATAATAAATTTATTATAAAAAATGAAGTATCCCACAACTAAAGCATTTATTGCTGATATAAGCACCGCTCCGGCCGCTACATTTTTAGCCACTGCCGCCAATGGATGGTATTCTTGTGTATACATATCCACAACGGTTTCTATGGCAGTATTTACCATTTCTGAGGCCAATACCATAGTGATTGTTACGTAAACTATCAAAAGTTCCGTGGTACTGAGCTTTAACAAGCAGCTGAATATAATCACAAATAAGGCTATAATAAAATGAATTTTTATATTGCGCTGGCTTTTAAAAGCATATAGTATACCGGAGATTGCATAAACAAAGCTTTCCCCTAGTGTTCTTGCTCTCTTCATTTCACCTAATCCCTCTTGTCAAATCCATGGTTTTCAAAATCTCCTCTTCTTTTTGCCGCATAACGGTCTTTTCTTCATAGACTTCATGATCATATCCTAACAAATGTAATATGCCATGCACTACTAAAAAAATCACTTCCCGCTCAAAAGAATGCCCATATTCCATAGCCTGCATTTTTGCTCTTTCCAGCGAAACCACTACATCTCCCAATAGTTCTTCTTCAAAAAACTCAAAACTGTTGTCTGTTTCAGAAACGGTTTCCCTCATGGCAAAGGATAATACATCGGTAGGTGCATCCCAGGATCTGTATTGTTTATTCAGCTCTTGAATATAATCATCATCGACTAGGGCTATACTGACTTCCATGTCTTTTGATACATTTTCGGTCAATAGGATTGTATTAACGACTTTGATTATAAGTTCTTCCAGACTTTGGGGCACGTCAATTTTTTCCTGCAGATTACTTATTATTACATCAACCATGATTTGAATCCTTTCTCTCCAATTCTTTAAGTTTATCAGGATACTCTATGCGTGTATGGAAAATCCCGGTCAGAACTCTTGAAAATGCTGTAGCTATTTTATCAAGATCTTTCAATGTCAAATCACACTCATCCAATTGACCATCTGAGAGCCTATCCCTTATTATCTGCCGGATAAGCCCTTCAATCTTTCCGGGAGTGGGTTTGGACATGGATCTAACCGCGGCTTCAGCACAATCTGCAAGCATAACTATAGCCACTTCACGGGTCTGAGGTTTAGGCCCTTCATAGCGATAGCTGCCCTCATCAGTTTTCTTTTCATCAGCGCTATTTAGAGCTTTGTTGTAGAAAAAGGAGAGGAGAGTGGTTCCATGGTGTTGAGCAATAAAATCTGTAATACTTTGGGGCAAGCGGTATTCTTGTGCGATTTCAAGCCCATCCTTTACATGTGAAGTGATTATTAAAGCACTAAGTGTCGGACTTAGCTTATCATGGGGATTATCCGATGTCAGCTGGTTTTCTATAAAAAAATACGGGCGTTTCAATTTGCCTATATCATGATAATTAGCTCCCACCCGTGCAAGCAGCGAATCTGCTCCCACAGCTTCAGCACCGGCCTCGGCCAAATTGCCTACAATTATAGAATGATGGTAGGTGCCGGGAGCATCCAACATCAACCTTCGAATTAATGGCTGATTGGGATTGGAAAGCTCCAGAAGTTTTATAGCACTGGTAATTCCGAAGGCATTTTCAAGAAATGGAAGGGTACCAATGGTTAATATGGATGACAGTATGCCGCTTATCATCCCCCAAGGGCTTTCTTTGAGTATATCCAGCGGTGTGCCATTGTTTAAAAGCAACAAACCAGTTATAAGTAAGAAATTGGCACTACCTATTATCCCTCCCGCTTTGGTCAGATCGGAGCGCTGAGATACCTTTGCAGTGCAAAAAATTCCTACTATAGCTCCCGATAAAGCCACGAGTGTAAAGGAAAAGTCATTGCCCAACATAATCCCCATGGCTACACTCATTGTAAAACTTGAAAATACGGCAATCTGTGGATTAATTAAAATAGATATAAGCATACTCCCAGCCGCCAAAGGAATTAAATAGTTGGAAATAGTTTTGACCCCCAAAGAAATTATGAGTGTTGACAAAATAACCAGAACGAGTAAGGTCAAGTAAAGATTGTTATCGTATATATTTCTGTGAAAATAGTAAACTGCAAAAGCCAGGGTCCCGGCCAAAAGTCCTGATATACAAAAGATTCCAAGCAGCAAGCTTATATCTGCTCTCTTATCTCGGGCCAGCAACCCCAATTCTTTAAGCATTTCTTTGTGCTCACGGGTTATTACCGTCCCTTTTTCAATTAATACCTGATTGGGAAAAACCTTTATCGGTGTGATAGCTTCCATAGCTTCCTGTTGTTGCCTCTCGGTAGCCTCACGATCATAGACCATATTTGGCCTTATTGTTAAAAGTGCAATCTCTTCACCTACGCTTTTAAATTCCTGAGGCAGTTTTAGGCTTCTAAATTCTTCTATAACATATGTTTTCGCACGCTCAATAGAGTCTTCCTTGACACCTTCTTCCATAACCGTCTCAATAATGGCCTTAATTATGGTTTCCAGCTCTTTTAGAGAAGTATCGCTCATAGTTACCAGCTGAGTATATGACTCATCTGAAATTTCATCAGATATTTTTTCCATCAGGAGTTTAATCTTTTCTTCATTTTCAAGATAATCACGGGCTCGTACCTCTTTTACATAATTTAAAATATCAGCTACTTGATTTTTTACTTCAGCAGTAATCGTGTGATTTAGTGTATATTTTTTAGGGACGGCATCGGCCGCAGCTTGCTGCAGTTTATTTGTAGCAATTGTATTGATGACATCTTTTCGGGCTATAATACTTTCCTGCAGTGCTTCACCCACTTTAACATCATATTTTTGGGGAAGAGATGAGAAAAATATCATAACTGTCAATGCGATAAAGAAAAAAAGCCCCAGTACCAGCTTCTGGAACGTCAAATTGTTGAATATGGCTTTTGTCAATTTGCCCGGAAACACTGTATTCATCATGGTCTCAGAATCACTCCATGCTCTGTGAGCGTTTTTCATCAAATCTCTCATAAGCTTTAATTATTCGTTGGACCACTTTATGGCGAACTACATCTTTGTCATCAAGGTAAATAAATTGAATGCCTTTGACATCTTTTAAGATTTCTTGTATTTCTTCCAAGCCCGAATACACTCCTTTGGGTAAGTCAATCTGTGTTAGATCTCCGGTAACTACCGCTTTAGAACCGAAACCCAAGCGCGTCAAGAACATTTTCATCTGTTCAGAAGTGGTATTCTGAGCTTCATCCAAAATAACAAAAGAATCATCCAAAGTCCGGCCCCGCATATATGCTAGTGGTGCTACTTCAATAAGTCCTTTTTCCATGTAACGCCTGAATGAGTCAATACCTAAAATATCGTATAAAGCATCATATAGGGGTCTGAGATAAGGATCAACCTTGTCTTGCAGGTCTCCCGGCAAAAAGCCGAGTTTTTCACCGGCTTCCACTGCCGGTCTTGTCAATATAATTCGGTTTACTTCCTTTTCCTTAAAAGCTGTCACCGCCATAGCCATGGCAAGATAGGTTTTGCCCGTACCTGCCGGTCCTATGCCAAAAACGATGTCATTTTGTTTTATAGCACCTGTATATAGCTTCTGGCCTATGGTTTTGGGCTTAATGGGTTTTCCGCGATGGGTATGGCATACTATTCTGTCATATAAATCGTTTATCTTTTCACCTTCACCGTTTTTTGCAAGTGTTACGAAATATTTAACTTCATGTGTTGTCAAAGAGTTACCTCCCTGCAGCACTTCAAGCATTTGGTTGAAAAGCTGCTGAACCGATTCGACGTCTTTTTTTTCTCCCAATATGGCAATCTCGCCGCCACGGGTCATTATTCTTACTCTAAATTCCTCTTCAATGCATTTTACGTTCATGTCCCGGTTGCCGAATAAAAACGCCATATCGTTTATATTATCAATAGTAACTCTAGCTTCTGCCAGATTTTCTCCCAAATTTTCTCCTCCCCATTATACAATTTCTCTTTTTTGGCCTATATCTTCCACCACTTCTATTATCATTGAACCGATAACCGCTTTCTCATCGGAATCCAGCATAAATTCTATCTTTTTTTGAGTTACTTTATCGTCTTTCGAAACGTCCCCCAACTGTAAAAGAAGTTCTGCCTCCGCTTCACGGGATGCCTCTTCTATGCCTAGGAATTCTTTTGTAACTTCCATTTCAATATATTCAACAACATTATATTTTAAACCTCCTGCCAATTTTGGCAGGATATCAAGTTTTTTCAATAATTTCTTATCGTAAAGAGTATACGGAATATCCCCCCATTGTAAATTAAAAATATGATCTTGAAATTGAACTATAACAGATTTTTTACTATTACCCGTGGGAGTCCTTTTTGTTTTTACCAATGGAACCTTGACGACCTTTTGGTACCATACCCTTGCTTTTACAATACCCCGGGCATGAACTAAAAGCGTGTTACTTCCCTCTTCTCCCTGCTTCTTGGGCTGGCCCCCGTCCAAAATAATTTTTCCGGTTATCAAGACATCGCCTCTGCTCACGGTTTGACCCGGTTTAACCAGTGCTTCGCCTCGGAAATGTATTATTTCTTCTATTATACCGTCTTTTGAAGCTATTATATCACAGGGCGTATTTTCTTCAAGCTCAGGAGGTAATTGCTTTTTTACAAGCTCAACTGTAAGCTTGGAGCCCTTTATCTCAAGCTCTGCCCAAGCCACATTATTATATTCAGTCAAAAGTTTATCAAGGTAGTATTCTTTGTCAAGACCATATTTAAAAATACCTTCCTTTAAACCCCATTGCCTTAAAGACTTCATGACAGAAGTACTCAAGTCATCATCCGAGCATTTTATCTCAATGTTCCAAATAAATGATGACATCAAATAAATCGCCATTATAAAAAGTAGGGCACCTAGCAGGAATGCTTTTCTTTTTTTTAATTTGGAAATTATAAAAAACAAACCTACTCGCTGTAGAACATAAATCCGACAGCGAGTTTTTTTTGCTAAACGGGCAAGTTTGAAAAAATCCCTTACATTTATTTTGGCAGTTAACTCATTACGGCTTTCTCGCTTAACATCCCATAAATACAGATTTTTCGAAGCAGCATGGTTTAACAGCCTTTCTCCGTATTCCCCTACGATTTTAATAATAACATAACCCGTGAGATAATTCCATAGTTTTATAAGCAGCACAGCTTTACCCCCTCATAATTCATTCCTCAAACTCAATAGCCGTGATATTTCCCTCAACGGTTATTTCATCAGCGATGATGGTTTTAATAAGAAGGTTTTCTCCTTTTATGCATACAATTCCGACTGAAGTATTTATTTTTATCCATCCGGAGTTATATTCAATAATGCCTTTGTGGTTTTCTACAAAAACTGCAATTCTACCTGTAATAATCACCCTAGGTACGTTTAGAATTATATCTCTTGGTAAATCAAGCGCATCTGAGATTTTTCGCTTCATGCCTTCGCTCATAGTATTAGCTCCTTTTTTAGATACATTTATTTAAAATTTATTCGATTTTTCCCGGTTTAATTACTATAAAAAAGAAAAAGAGCTGTTGCTGATATGCTCCCCTTGTGGTCAACAGATTAAATAATAAAAATCTGAATAAAATAAAAGGGTATATTTTTTTATTTATCCGTCTACATGTGCCCTACAGTGATCAATAGCAGCTCATTTTTGTATCTTTAAATAAAAAATGCGGGTTCTAAAAGAACCCACAGATGTTAAAATAAGTTATAAAGTCATTCAATTGGTTATTTTTATGCACTACAAAAATATCATCGTAAAATACTAAAAGATAGTTTTGCGATACTCCCTTTTGATTTAACAAAAGTATCAGATGTAAAATCAGTACCTTCGATGCACAAGTGCTTTCGGTGGGGATAATACCTCTTTTAATATTATGCCGCGAAGTATATCCTCTTGGGTAAAAAACTCATGAATTTCACCGTCAGATTCGGGTTGTAGTTGGTGATGTTTTGACTCTACATAGTCATTGGAGATTGTTTTGTGCAAATACTTTTCTTCTACAGGTATACATAAAGTATCGGGTTTTATTTCCGTCGTTTTCGATTCTTTTATAGGGGTTGTTTTTGATCTGAAGTCTTGTATTGGCGGCAGTGAGTATCTCTTCCCCTTATCAGGTTTTTTGGGCATTGTTGGCGTTTGCGTTTTTTGGGATTGAAGCAGTCGCCCGATTATTGCACGAAAGATGAAGAAAATGATAAGAACAACAATGTTGCCCATCTAATCACCTGCTTTTATCCTGTTTATCGGTACTGTCATCCTTGGACCCAAGTTTGGATATGGAATCCCTCATCTGGGTATCGGCCATAATATTTCTCATATTGTAATAGTCCATAACTCCCAATTTCCCTTGTCTTAAAGCTTCTGCCATGGCCTTTGGAACTTCAGCTTCAGATTCAACTACCTTTGCCCTCATCTCTTGAACCATGGCTTTCATTTCCTGTTCTTTGGCTACAGCCATTGCCCGACGCTCCTCAGCTCGGGCTTGAGCGATGCGTTTATCGGCTTCGGCCTGGTCGGTTTGCAGCTGAGCACCGATGTTTCTGCCTACATCAACATCAGCTATATCTATAGAGAGAATTTCGAAAGCCGTGCCTGCATCAAGACCTTTGTTCAAGACCGTACGAGAAATAGAGTCGGGATTTTCCAATACAGCTTTGTGGCTTTCTGCAGAACCAACAGTCGTGACAATGCCTTCACCGACCCGTGCAATGATGGTTTCCTCTCCTGCTCCTCCCACCAAGCGATCGATATTTGCCCTTACTGTGACCCGGGCCTTTGCCTTCACTTCAATACCATCTTTTGCCACTGCCGCTACAATCGGCGTCTCAATAACCTTTGGATTTACGCTCATTTGAACCGCTTCAAGTACATTTCGACCGGCCAGGTCTATAGCTGCAGCCCTCTCAAAGGTTAATGGAATCTCAGCCCTTTGAGCCGCTACAAGTGCATTTATGACTCTATCCACATTACCACCTGCCAGATAATGGGCCTCAAGTTTATTGACCCCTACATCGATACCGGCTTTTACTGCCTTTATGAGGGGATTTACGATCTTTGCCGGTGGCACCCGACGAAGCCTCATACCCACCAGATTAAAAATTCCTATCTTCACACCGGCAGCTAGGGCAGATATCCACAGTCCCAATGGTACAAAACTTAAGAGAACCGCCAGAACAACGAATATCACAGCAATGGTTAAAAGCAAACCTATAATAGCTTCCATTATACACTCTCCTTTTCTGTGCTTTTTACTATAATCTTATTGCCTTCCACTCTAATGACAACGACATCCGACCCAATGGGTACAAATTCGCCTTCAGTTACAACATCAACCTTTCTTTCACCGATAATAGCAACTCCTGCAGGTCGAAGCGAAGTTACAGCCTTGCCTTTTACTCCTAATAGTTCACCTATATCCTTGTTTGTTGCTACATACCCCTCGGATTTTGCTTGCTTTGTACCCAGGATAATCCGGTCGAAAATCGGCGTTTTTATCATATACTTCACAAGAAAATATATTATAACTCCGCTAGCCACGAGGGCAATCAGGATAGAAACCAGAGCCTGTTTGGGACTTGGGAATGCCATTATCATACTTGCGATTATTGATAAAATCCCTGCTACCCCAAAGACTCCGAAACCCGGAATAAACATCTCGATCACCAAAAGTAACAGCCCAAGAATAAATAGCCCTAAAACCCAAGACTGAGCAGCACCCACAATAAAATTTCCACCGAAAAACAGGCCGAAAGCCATAAGACCCAATATTCCAGGAATGCCAAAACCCGGTGTCAATATTTCAGTAATAGTCCCAACAATACCAATAGTTAACAGCACAGGTGCTATATATGGGTTTGTAGCCATGTGGGCAATTCTTTCAGATAAGTTCATGTTTTGCTTTACTACCTTAATATTATCCGTTTTTTCGGTTATAAATACTTTCTGTATAAGTTCTTCCAAATTTTTTACTTGTTCATCTATAAGACCTAGCTTTAAAGCCTCACCAGTGGTAAGTGAAAGGATTTTACCTTTTTCTTTAACACCTTCGATGACCACATCAGCGTCGGCCATTGCAGCCACCAATTTAGGATCCCTTCCGGTCTTTTCAGCAGCTCCTCGCAGCGCTGAAGACCAATAAGCAATATATTTTTCTTCTTTTGGCCTGGTCTCAGCCGCACCAATGGTAGCCCCGGGAACAGCCATTAGTGTTTTGGAAGATATGGCAATGATAACACCGGCGGAAGTGGCTTCGTTATTAATAAAGCTTACAGTGGGAATAGAGGTTTCAAGAATTGCATTGCTCATTTGTACGGCTGAGCCCACTTCACCACCGGGCGTATCTATATCGAAGATTAGGGTTTTGGCCTGCATTTCTTCCGCTTCACGTATACCTCTTATAACAAAGGCAGTAAGGCCTCTGCCAATTACACCTTTAACGGGAATTACATATACATACTCTGAAGCTTCTAACGTATTTTCAGCCAGACTTTGTCCCCAGGAACTAAAGATCAAACATACTAAAAAAATTACAATCAGGACTTTTTTATATTCCATGTTCCTCTCCCCGATCTATGAATCAGCATATTTTATAAGGTACATTTGATTCTACTGTATAAAATCAAGGTGTGAAAATACCCACATATCGTTTCTATTATAATTAAATACACTAAACTATAAAGTGATAAAAACAAGGTCTCTACACTAGAATCATATATTGTTACTAAAAAGCTTGGCACCTTTAGATACCAAGCTTTTTAGTTATTGTAAGAGATTTTTTGCCAGCTTACTTACAAGTCGACCATCAGCCCGTCCTTTTACTTTGGGCATGACAGCACCCATTACTTTGCCCATGTCTTTTATGCTATTCGCTCCTACTTCAAAAATAGTCTGGCGAACCAATTCTTCCACTTCTTCATCGGTCAATTGCTGAGGGAGATAACTGGACAGGATGGCTACCTCCTGTTCTAGACTCTCTACTGTTTCTGTTTTACCCAGTCGTTTATATTCTTCTATATCTTTTTTTCTGATTTTAGTTTCTCTAAACAATACCTCGATGATTTCTTCATCATCCAGTTCATGAAGCTTTTCCTTTTCTGCATATAAAATAGCCGATTTGGCCATTCGTATAACCGAAAGTTTATTTTTTTCTCCGGCTTTTAATGCAGTTTTCATGTCCCTGTTTAACATATCTTTTATCGACATGTTATCGCTCCTTAATACTTACGATATTTTCTTTTGCGGGCTGCCTCAGATTTTTTCTTACGCCTTACACTGGGTTTTTCATAATGCTCCCTTTTTCTTGCTTCGGAAAGCACTCCTGCTCTTTGACATTTTCTCTTAAACCTACGAAGTGCATTGTCCAAGGATTCATTTTCCCCTACTCTAACTTCTGACAATTAATATTCCCTCCCTCCGCTGCACTTTCTGCTACATAGAGCCTTATTTCAAAATGCAAATATAACTAATTATAAGGCTAAATTAGGCTACCGTCAATATCATCCGGGAGGCCATGTCATGAATCTACCGCCTAACAGGTGAAAGTGCAAATGATTAACGGTTTGACCCCCTTCTTCACCAGTATTTAATACCAACCTAAAGCCTTTTTTGTCAATGTTGTTTTGTCGAGCAAGCTCTTGTGCCACTTTGGCAATTTGTTTCAGTACTGCTGCATTATCCTCGTCGATTTCCATAATTGATGCTACATGCTTTTTGGGAACTATGAGGAGATGGATAGGTGCCTGAGGGTTAGCATCATGAAAAGCCATGACTTGTTCATCCTCATAAATGACTTTGGCCGGTATTTCTTTATTTACTATCTTGCAAAAAACACAGTCCATCAAATTCCACCTCCTTCATCTAGGACTATTACTGGCTTCTAATTAAAGTTTATTCCACATTAACGCATGTATTTCCTTCTTTAAGCAAAATTTTATTTCTTTATTTCCCCAAAAATATGATCTTCCAAATTTTCATTCAGTCTTACCGGTGCTATTTTATTGTGAAGATCTCGCTCAGATTTCACCACTACTTTAATGTAGTTTTCGGTAAGGCCTTCATAGGTATTGTCACACTTCTTGTCTTCAAACAATACGTCTTTTATCGTACTTATAAACCTTTCCCGAAAGTCTCGTTCAAGCTTTTCGCTTAAAAGTATCAACCTATGACTTCTATTGTTTTTTATACTCTTTTTAATTTGATTGGGCATGTCAGCCGCCAATGTCCCTGTTTTTGGAGAGAAGGGAAATACATGGATCTTTGAAAACCTCATCTCATGTATAAAGTTTTCGGTTTCACAAAATTCTTCATCGGTTTCCCCCGGAAACCCCACGATAATATCAGTAGTTATGGATGCATCTGGCATTATATTTCTAATGTGATTAATTCGATTTCGAAAACTGTCTATTGTGTAACGGCGATTCATTCGTCGAAGCACCGCATCACATCCGCTTTGAAGCGGTATGTGAAAATGGTAGCAAAAGCTTCTTATTCTTGATACGCCGTTTAAAAGCTCATCAGTAAGTTCCAAAGCCTCAATAGAGCTCAATCTTATTCTTTCGATACCCTCAATTTGAGAAATTCTTGAAATAACATCTAACAAATGATTCTGTTCGGTCTTAAAATCATGGCCATATAATCCCAGGTGTATTCCCGTCAACACTATTTCTTTAAAACCATTTTTTGAAAGGCTCTCAGCTTCAGCTAAGATACTGTCTATAGCTCTGCTCCGAATCGGACCGCGCGCATAGGGAATTATACAATATGAGCAAAACATATTACAGCCTTCTTGTATTTTTAAAAAGGCCCTCGTCTTTTGACGGTGGCCTTTTAAGGCTATTTCTTCAAAAGTTCGTTGTTTCATTATATTTCCCACGACTACCACCGGTTTATCATTTATCTTTGCTTTTTCCACTAAGTCGACTATCAGGTGGCGATCTTTTGTTCCTACAACAACCGATACGCCGGGTATGCTTAAAACTTCATCGGGCTTTAGCTGAGCGTAACATCCCACAACCGCCACCTTTGCCAGCGGATTTTTGCGTATTGCCTTTCTGATCATTTGCCTGGATTTTCTGCCACTTTCATTGGTTACATCACAGGTGTTTATAACATATACATCGGCTTGGGTATCGAAATCCACTATTTTGTAACCCTTTTTTGCAAAAAGCTCGGCCATTGCTGCAGATTCATATTGATTTACCTTACATCCAAGGGTATAAAAAGCCACTTTCGGCATCATTGTCCTCCCATATCGCCGAGTTCATACATTATCATACTACATGCGGCGACTGCTGCGGTTTCGGTCTTTAATATCCTAGACCCCAGACTGACAGGCACAGCACCGGCAGCCTTGGCCTTTTTTATTTCATCTATTGAAAAACCGCCTTCAGGCCCGATGAATACGGCAATTCTTAAAATGTTCTTATCAATGTCCTGCATTATTTTTTTCAGCGTGGTTACCTTTTCCTGTTCCCAGGGAATTATACTCAATTGATGGTTTTTAATCTCTTGAAGGCTGGAATCGAAAGTCAAAACCTGGTCTATCTTCGGTATATCCATTCGCATACATTGTTTTGCGGCTGCCTTGACGATTTTTTCCCAGCGCTTCTTACGACGCTCAATCTTTGACGGTATCAATTTTACCACAGTCCTTTGTGTAACAATCGGAATGAATTTACACACACCGATTTCTGTGTTTTTCTGTAATATCCAGTCAAATTTTTCTCCTTTAGGCAAACCTTGTATTAAAGTAATAAGAGGTGTTATCCCTTTTAACTTATTTTTCTCTACTATCTTCAATTTTATTTCAATGTTTTGAGTGTCAATATCTATAATTACTCCTAAGCTTTCTGTATTTGCCCCGTCTGATATTCTAATTACATCACCGGAGCGATATCTAAGGACTCGGATTATATGATGGGCATCTTCACCTGAAATCACTACCTGATCATTAATAGCAAGCTCACGAAATATAAAAAGTCTACACATGAAAATATCCCCTCATCAACTGCCGATGGGGGCCTGAGTAGAAACCAGCGCAACCCATTCGCCTTTTTCAAATTGCTTAATTACGTCAAAACCGTTTTTCCCCAATGCCTCAACAACGGATAATTTGCGATCTTTTATTATTCCCGATGCTATAAAAACACCGTTATCCCCTAAATATAAGGCCACATCCTTGGTCAAATCAATTACCACATCAGCTATAATATTGGCCACTATAATATCGGCTTTTATATTGATATTATGAAGCTTGTCACCTTTTATAGCTTGAATGTAAGTATCCAAATCATTTCTTCTAATATTTCTCCGAGCAACTTGCACCGCATTTTCATCTTTATCTATGGCCAGCACTCGTTTTGCTCCCATTTTACAACTAGCTATTGACAAAATCCCTGAACCACAGCCTACGTCAATGACGGTCATATCTTTTTTTATATATTTTTCTAAAATTTCGAGACATAGTATTGTGGTTTCGTGGGTGCCGGTACCAAAGGCCATACCGGGATCCAATTTTATAACCACCTCATTTGCTTTAGGTGTATATACTTCCCAGGAGGGCTGTATTACAATATTTTTACCGATATGGGTAGGTTTATAATATTTTTTCCAGGACTCGCTCCAATCAGCCTCGGAAATTGTTGTCAGAGCCACCTCTCCCTTCCCTATATCCAGACCATAACTTGGCAGTTCGTTTATACGGTCTCGAATTACTTGGGCCCTTTCTGCCAAACTGCTGTCTTCCACCAAATATCCAGTGACCTGTGCTACTTCATAGTCCAGCCCTTCAGGAATATCGAGATAATCCCATCTATCAGGATCATGAGGCCGAAGATATATCTTTGGGTCTTCAATTACCACTCCGGCAACACCGGCTTCATAGAAAATATTCGACACGGCCTCTATGGCTTCGGTTGTAGTCTTTACTTTTATTTCTACCCAGTTCATTTATACCCTCCCGATTATACACCAAAAGCATCTTTCATCTTTCCAAAAAGCCCTTTTGATGTTGGTTTTAAATCTTCGCCGCTTACTTCAGCGTATTTTATCAGTAGCTCCCGTTGTTTTTCATTTAGACTCTTGGGTATAACTACATTAACCCGAACATGGATATCTCCCCGCCCATATCCCCTAATATGAGGTATGCCTTTAGATTTTAGGCGAAATCTGGTCCCCGGCTGTGTTCCCTCGGGTATTCGGAGCTTTACCTTTTCTTCCAGTGTTGGAATCTCTATTTCATCACCAAGGGCCGCTTGGACGAAAGATATAGGTACTTCGTAAATCAGATCATCGCCTTGTCTTATAAACAGTTTATGCGGTTTGACCCGAATGATGATATATAGATCTCCAGGCAGCCCTCCCAATTCACCGGGGTCTCCTTCACCGCTCATCCGAAGCCTTGATCCCGTATCCACTCCGGCAGGAATTTTTACTTTTAGCTTACGACCGACCTTGCTCTGACCTCGACCGTAACATTTAGGGCATGGCTCTTCCACAATATGACCACGACCGCCGCAGGTTCCACAGGTGGTTACATTGGTAAATTGCATAGGGCCAAGGTTTTGGACTTTTCTCACCTGACCGGTGCCTCCGCATGTAGAACAGGTCTTGGGCCGGGTACCGGGCTTGGCTCCTGTACCATCGCATTCTTTACAGTTCTCCATGCGGAAAATCTCAACTTCTTTCTCTGCACCGAAAGCAGCTTCTTCCAAAGTTATTTCCAAATCATACCTCAAGTCCGTTCCGCGGACCGGTCCTCTGCGCCTACTTTGACCAAATCCCCCACCAAACATATCGAAGATGTCATCAAAGAGGCCTCCGCCAAAATCGCCGAAATTGCCAAAATCGCCAAAATTACCTGCATTAAAATCCCCCTGTCCGACCCCGGCATGGCCGAACTGGTCATACCGGACTCGCTTATCAGGGTCTCTGAGAACCTCATAGGCCTCATTTACCTCTTTGAATTTTTCGGCGGCATTTTTATCATCTTTGTTTACATCGGGATGATATTTTCGGGCCAGCTTCCTAAAAGCCTTTTTTATCTCATCTTCAGTAGCTTCCCTATTTATTCCAAGGACCTCATAATAATCTCTTTTTGCCAATCGGCATCACTCCATCTAAGTTAGCCCCTACGAGAGCCGTTAATTCTTATCATCATCATCTACCACTTTATAATCAGCATCCACTACTTTTTCATCATCTTTATTTTTGGAAGGGCCGGCTTGATCGGTATGGGGGCCTGTTCCTGCAAACCCCTGCTCGCCAGGATCTGTTTGCGCATTTGCCTGGTATAATTTTGAAGAAATATCATAGAATACTTTTGTTAAGTCATCAGTGGCTTTTTGGATTTTGTCAACATCATCCGACTCCAAAGCCGCCTTTACATTTTCAACTTCTCTTTTAATCTTTGTTTCATCGTCTTCATCTATTTTGTCTTTTAAATCAGACAGCATCTTTTCTGTTTGATATACTAAAGAATCGGCCTTGTTTTTAGCTTCGATTTTTTCTTGTTTTTGTTTGTCTTCTTCAGCAAATTTTTCCGCATCTTTTACCATTCGCTGAATTTCGTCTTCCTTTAAGCCGGAAGACGATGTAATGGTTATCTTTTGTTCTTTTCCGGTACCTAAATCTTTGGCCGTTACATTTACAATTCCATTTACATCTATATCAAAAGTAACTTGAATCTGCGGCACTCCCCGAGGAGCCGGCGGAATACCGGTAAGTTGGAACCTTCCCAGTGTAATATTATCAGCAGCCATGGGACGCTCACCCTGAAGTACATGAATATCCACCGCTGTTTGACCATCAGCCGCTGTCGTAAAGATCTGGCTTTTTGAAGTGGGTATAGTGGTGTTTCTTTCGATCAGTCTGGTGCAAACCCCACCTAAAGTTTCAATACCTAAAGACAGTGGTGTCACATCGAGCAGCACCACATCATGGACTTCCCCTGCCAAAACTCCGGCCTGTATAGCAGCCCCAAGTGCTACTACTTCGTCGGGGTTGACGCCCTTATGGGGTTCTTTGCCAATAAATTTTTTAATGGCTTCCTGAACTGCCGGAATACGAGTGGAACCACCTACCAATATTACCTTATCTATTTCTTGAGGTTTTAAACCTGCATCTGATAGTGCTCTCTTGGTAGGACCCATGGTAGCTTCAATCAAGTCCTGTGTCAGTTCTTCGAATTTGGCTCTGGTCAGTGTCACGTCAAGATGCTTGGGACCACTGGCATCAGCTGTAATAAACGGCAAGTTTATATTCGTTGTCACCATGCTTGACAGCTCTATTTT
>CAZFME010000020.1:0-24133 GCA_964520055.1 uncultured Clostridia bacterium | reverse complement strand
TTAGTGTAACCGTTGTCTGTAAAAGAGTCAATATGCGGAATGGCATTAAATGCTATCTGATGCGGATATACCTTCACCTCAAGCTCCCGATCATCTACATATGCTCTAAGTTGTTCCTCTAGCTCCGTAACACCGACTAATCCGCTGCCAGAAACGGCTTGATATGTTGAAACTACTATCCTCTTGATTACATACCTATCATGTAGGGGCTTTAACGCTACCAACATCTGAGTAGTGGAACAATTGGGGTTGGCGATAATACCCTCATGCCACAAAACGTCTTCAGGATTAACCTCGGGAATAACCAAAGGCACTTTGGGATCCATCCTAAAGGCGTTGCTGTTGTCAATGACTATACATCCCTCGGCAACCGCAACCGGAGCCAAGTTATGGCTTGCTGCCTCCCCCGCCGAAAACAAAACTATATCCAGACCTCGAAAGGCTCCTTTTTCAGCTACCTGAACCTCTACTTCACTGCCTTTAAAGCATATCTTTTTACCCTCATTTTGCTTTACATCCAAGGGTTTTATCATTTCGATGGGAAAATCCCTTTGCCTTAAAATCTCTAATATTTCCGTGCCTACAGCCCCCATAGCCCCGACAACACCTACATTATAGCTTTTCATATTGACCCTCCCGGATAAATTTTTAAGTAATATATAAAGTATCCTGAATTATTAAAGGTATCTTTAACCTGCGAACATATCACACCTTGATTATATTTTATCAGTAAATAACGGGTCAACATCTCTTTTTCCGGGGATTGCCCATAGTCTTTGAAACCGTCGGGTTGGGCGTTTATAAATTTTGTTTATAAAAATTAGAATAATTACTTGATTATATATGCCTGTGCCAACTTTGCATATTCTACCGACCTATTTCTAGCCATTTCTAAGTATTCCTCGGACAACCGCTTTATAACTTTAGCTGGCATGCCTACGGCTAAAGAGTATGGCGGAATTTCCTTGTCTTCAGTGACAAGAGCACCGGCACCGATTAATGCTCCTTCTCCTATAACGGCTCTGTCAAGAATAATGGCACCCATACCAATAAAAGCACCGTCTTTTATCGTGCAACCATGAATAATGGCTCCATGTCCGATGGTAACATTATCACCTATGATGGTGGGATATTCATCATCTACATGCACAATGCAGCCATCTTGTATATTGGTATAAGAGCCTACTACAATTTTGTTGACATCACCCCTAAGCACGGTCTTGTACCATATACTGGATTTTTCCCCAACAGTTACATCTCCAACCACATCAGCAGTCGGAGCAATAAAGCAACTTTCGTCAATCCTTGGATTCAGATTTTTAAAGTTTCCTATCATAATAAATCACCGCCTTTTTTTTAATAATAATTTAGTGTAAAAACCGTTTTAAGGTGAAAATCCGGAATCTTAATTCCAATATTACTATATTTTTGCCGGAGATGGAACCTTTCACATTTTTTTACGTCTTATATATAATGGACATGTATTATCTTTTTGCCAGCAAGTCCCTGCTTTTGCAGCAGGAAGAACACTGCTTGCAATAGAATAGTATTTAATCTGGGGATCAGAAACGGGGAGGGATATCTGTAAAATCATATTTATAAAAAACGTTCTAATATACGGAGGGAGATAAATAAATGTTACATATAACAAATAATCATTGGAAAAATCGATTTATTCCTTGGCTTTTGACTATCCTCGTTTTTACCTCGGCTCTAGTGCCGGCTTTCGGTCAGGAAATACTTCTCCATGAGGAAATTGAAGGCTTTCCCATAACCGGCGGTGTGACTTATGAAACAAAGACCCTGTTTACTTCTCAGGGTTGGCAAAAAATCCATGTTTTGAAGGCTGACCTGACATCCGAAAATGTAGACATTGATACTATGATAGGAAAGGGAGGGCTCTCCAAAAGAGATTCCTTAAGTCGCATGGTACAGGATAACGGCGCCGTGGCCGGAATTAACGGAGATTTCTTTATTATGGCCACTCCTTCAGCCCCCATAGGCCCTCAGATTAGCAATGGCAGACTGGTATCTTCGCCTTTGAATCTCCAGGATATGGCAGCTATAAGCCTTACCCTCGATAAAATTCCGGAAATATTGAAGATGGAATTTTCGGGTAAGCTTATAGCCCCTGACCGCAGCTATTTTTTTGTAGAAGGCGTTAATAAAATAAGAAATAGTTATAATAATATATTCGTGTACACACCTGATTTTGGCAGCACCACACCTAAGCCAGGCGAAGGTGCTCCTGATTTAACATTTGCAACGGTTAAAGATAACTACATAGTAAGCTTTTCCGAAGGTAAGATTGCTGATATTCCAAGTAATGGTTTAGTGCTTATGGCTTGGGGCGATGGCGCTAATTTTTTAAAGACTAGTTTTTCTGTTGGCGATCCAATAGAGTTGGATCTAAGCATTATTCCTGATATCTCTAATTTAAAGATGGTCCTCGGCGGGGGAGCTGTATTAGTAGACAATGGCAGTATACCTCAAACTTTTTCCCATAATATACCCGGAACCCATCCCAGGACAGCCATCGGTTTTACCGCTGACAAGAAGACCATGATAATGGCAGTAGTTGACGGACGCCAAGCTCAAAGCCGTGGCATGAATCAGCAGGAAATGGCTGAACTGATGCTGAGCCTAGGTGCCCATTATGCGTTAAATCTCGACGGTGGCGGGTCCTCCACTATGGTGGTAAGACCCTTTGGTGAAACTCAGACAAGGGTTATCAACAGCCCATCAGAAGGTGCTCAAAGACTGATTCCCAATGCTGTGGGTATTTTTTCAAAGGCTCCGGTAAGCCAGGTCTACGGTCTTAAAATAGTCGCATCTTCTTTTAACATTGCTAAAAGCGGCCACAGAACTTTTGAAGTTAAGGCCTATGATAAAAACTATAACCTTGTGGACATCGACCCCGAACAAGTTAAATGGGGTGTCACCGGTGATTTAGGTTATTTCAACGGTAATGTATTCACTGCTGAAAAAAGCGGTACAGCCCAAGTTATTGCTGCTTTGGGTGATGTAAAAGCCACTCAAGACATAAAAGTTCTAAAGGACAATGCAAAGCTTTCAGTGGAACCTTCGAAGGTTCAGGTAAATCCAGGAGCCAAGGCGGCATTTCAAGTTTATGTGACCGACAGCGAAGGATATAAAGCACCATTAGACCCTAATGATGCCACGTGGAATATAGTCGGAGATATTGGCAATATGAGCGGTTTTGAATTTACTGCCTCTCAATCGGGCAGCGGTGCCATAATTGCCGATTTTTCAGGACTCAAAGCCGGAGCTTTGATACAGACAGGTTACCACAGTGTTATACTTGATGACTTCGAAAACCCCGGAGGTAAATCTTTCAGTTCTTATCCTGCTGACGTGAAAGGTTCTTTTAATGTTACCTCATTACCCGACCCCGTGTATTCCGGTCAATCTTCCGGCAGATTAGACTATGATTTTACCGAGGGAACTGCCACCCGAGCTGCCTATCTTGCTTTTGCAAACGGTGGCAAAGTCCTGCCACAAAGTGCTGCAAAGTTGGGGCTTTGGATTTATGGTCAAAGTCAAGGTGAATGGCTTAGAGCAGCGGTACAAGATGCATCTGGTAAGGATACAGTTCTGGACCTTGCCAAAAATGTAGACTGGGATGGCTGGCGGTGGGTTGAGGTCTCTTTGCCTGCCGGTAAGGAGCCTTTTACACTGAAGACAATCTATGTGGTAGAAACCGAACCGGAGAAAAATGCGGCAGGAACTGTTTATCTGGATGAGCTCACAGCTTTGATTGCTGGGAAATATGACGAGTCTCTCCTACCACCTGCGCCCATATGGATTGATACAGCCAACCAAAAAGGCAGTGGCTTTACCTTTGGAGCAGTAGGCACTATGCCTTTAACCAAGGATAATCACCCGGATTATGATCGAACTTTAGCCTTGGCTCAAAGAATATTAAATAAGCATAATTCCGGTTTCAATGCTGTTGTGGGACATCCCTGGGCTGATGAAAATGTATTAAAAGACCAACTAAATGGCTTAAATAATTATGAAATCAGCGGTACGGGATATTCTATTATTTCTGAAAAAGAAGCCACTTTTATCTTTTTAGACGCTACAAAAGGCGGTCTGCGCACTACCGACTACAATCAATGGATAGACCTCAAAGAAGACCTGAATAACCTAGATAAATCAAAAGCTCTTTTCGTCGTCATGGACAGAGCTCCTGAGAACTTTTCCGATCCCTTGGAGGGCAAGCTGCTGAAAAAAATCCTCACCGAACATGCAAATTCTTCAGGTTCCAATGTATGGGTTTTAAGCGGTGGTAAAGCCACACCCTTTAGCAGCCAAGCCATAGATGGGGTTCACTATGTTTCGATCCCCGGCCTAAACTCTACTGAACCGGCCGTAGCAATATTTAATGTTTCCGGCGGCAAGGTAAGCTATCAAGTTGTTCCACTTATCGAAAGGATTATTGCTGAGACCACCGGAGTTAAGGCCGGTGTTGCTACAAATCTCAAGGTCTATGGAATAACTCCTGCAAGCAATAAAATACCGCTTGGCTATCCTTACACCGGGGAGTGGCAGGTTTCATACGATAAGCCTGTAGGGTTTGACCCAAAAACCCTTGCCTTTAAAGCCGTAGATCCCGGCATTGCATCAGTTCAGGTTAAAGTAGGGGGAGTCTTGCAATCCTTTTCCATCCAGATTACCGATATATCGGTTGTAATAAATGGTAAAGAAGTCCATTTCCCGGATCAGGTGCCCTATATAAATAAAGACAATAGAACTATGGTCCCGGTAAGATTTGTATCGGAAAGCCTCGGAGCAAAGGTAAGCTGGGACAATGACAA
The DNA here is from genome assembly GCA_964520055.1 of uncultured Clostridia bacterium. Lineage (GTDB taxonomy): Bacteria > Bacillota > Thermosediminibacteria > Thermosediminibacterales > Tepidanaerobacteraceae > DUNY01. Next base: position 19,292 of record CAZFME010000020.1, on the reverse strand, counting down.
CCGAATGGTTATCATTGAAAGGGATAACATGATAATAAAATTAAAAATCGGTGAAAACAAAGCTGATGTCAATGGTAAAACTATTTCATTTGATACAAGTGCCGTAATACAAAATGACAGGACAATGGTTCCCGTACGCTTCATAAGTGAAGCCCTTGGGGCAAAAGTCGGTTGGAATCAGGGAACTAAAACCGTGGAAATTGAATATTGAATCTAAAAAGCCCCGCCTTTTGAAAGGCGGGGCTTTCTTTATTTGCTGTGAATCACTAGGAACAGTCCCTAATGATTCATTTATATCTCTGCAAGATTTTTATAGGTTTTGTACCGTTCTTTTGCATCCATTGCTGCCTTATCGAAGAGTTTTTCAGCTCTGTCGGGGAATGTCTTAGTGAGGGAAGAATAGCGAACTTCACCCATCAAGAACTCTTTAAAGTCTGCAGAAGGCTCTTTGGAGTCGAGGGTAAACGGATTTTTGCCTTCTTGCTTAAGCAGCGGATTGTACCTATACAGATGCCAATAACCGGCTTCAACGGCCTGTTTTTGCCGAATCTGGCTGGTTCCCATACCGGTTCTTATTCCATGGTTGATGCATGGTGAATAAGCAATAATCAAGGAGGGTCCGTCATAGCTTTCAGCTTCAGTCAGTGCTTTAATGAGCTGGTTCTGGTTAGCTCCCATGGCCACCTGAGCTACATATACATAACCATAACTCATAGCTATGCGGCCGAGATCTTTCTTCTTTGTATCCTTACCTGCGGCGGCAAATTGAGCTACAGCAGCGGTGGGTGTGGATTTGGATGACTGTCCGCCAGTATTGGAATACACTTCGGTATCAAAGACTAGAACATTTACGTCTTCTCCTGAAGCCAGTACATGGTCAAGACCACCAAAACCAATATCATAAGCCCATCCGTCCCCACCTAAAATCCACTGGGATTTCTTTACCAGATATTCTTTCATATCCATGATTTCGGCTAGAAGCTTCTTGGTCTTTTCATCATTGGTTTCATATTTTTTAAGCATCGGAATAATTGTAAGAGCTGCCCGTTTAGTTGTCGGGGCATCGTTCATGTTATCGAGCCACAGTTTGAAAGCATCCTTGATTTCTGCTGATAATTCTAATTCCAAGGCTTGTTTCATAAGTGAAGCTAATTTTTCACGAGTCTGTTTTACAGCCAGGTGCATACCTAAACCGAACTCTGCATTGTCTTCAAACAAAGAGTTTGCCCATGATGGTCCATGTCCGTCCTTGTTTGTGCAATATGGTGTTGACGGTGCACTACCTCCCCAGATTGAAGAACAACCGGTAGCATTGGCAATCATCATTCTATCGCCAAATAACTGTGTTATAAGTTTGGCATAGGGAGTCTCGCCACAGCCTGCACAAGCACCGGAAAACTCAAACAGAGGCTGCTCAAACTGACTACCCTTCACGGTTTGGATATTCATGGGATTTTCCTTGGGTGATAGGTTCATTGCATAATCCCAATACGGAATCTGCCCTGTCTGGCTCTCCAGAGGTTTCATAATCAGCGACTTTTGCTTGGAGGGACATGTATTTACACAAACTCCGCAACCGGTGCAGTCTAATGGACTTATCTGAATGCGGAAGTTTAAGCCGTCAAAGCCTCTCCCTGTAGCCTTTTTCGCTATAAAACCTTCAGGGGCTTTTTCCATTTCAGCTTCATTTATAAGAAATGGCCTTATAGCCGCATGGGGACAAACGTATGCGCACTGATTGCACTGTATACATGTATCAGGTTGCCACTCCGGAACATTTACGGCTACACCGCGTTTTTCGTATTTAGTGGTACCCATGGGGAAAGTACCATCTTCACGGCCTACAAATGCGCTCACCGGTAACTTGTCACCTTCTTGGCGATTCATTACATCAGCAATGTTTTTGATAAAATCGGGAGCATCGGCTACAGCAGCAGCTTCATCTACAGCATCGGCCCAAGATGCAGGTACTTCTACTTTAACCACGGCTTCAATGCCTTGGTCTACGGCCTGGTAGTTCATGTTGACGACTTTTTCGCCTTTATTACCATAGGAATCTACAATAGCTTGCTTCAAATGTTTAATAGCTTCTTCCAACGGAATTATATTTGCAAGCTTAAAGAATGCCGCCTGCATTATCATATTGATTCTTCCGCCAAGTCCTACTTCCTGTGCAATATCTACAGCATTGATTATATAGAAGTCGATATTGTGTTTTGCTAGATAATTTTTTATCGATGCGGGAAGTTTTTCTTCGATTTCTTCTTTTGACCACTGACAGTTTAGCAGGAATGTTCCCCCATCTTTTAAACCTGCCAAAACATCGTATTTACCTACATAAGCAGCATTATGACAAGCAATAAAGTCTGCTTTATCTATCAAATAAGTTGAGCGAATGGGTTTATGCCCGAAGCGCAAGTGGGATATAGTGACACCGCCGGATTTCTTGGAGTCGTATGCAAAGTATGCCTGTGCATACATATCCGTATTATCACCAATAATCTTAATGGCGCTCTTATTGGCTCCTACAGTGCCGTCTGACCCCAATCCCCAGAATTTACAGCACTTAGTCCCTTCGGGGACAGTGTTGATAGATTCTCCCAAAGGCAGGGATGTATTTGTCACATCATCCACAATTCCGATGGTAAAGTGGTTTTTGGGTGCATCGGCTTTTAGGTTGTCAAAGACTGTCTTGATTTGAGTCGGAGTAGTATCTTTGGAACCGAGACCATAGCGGCCACCTACGATTGCCGGGCGATTCTCATCGGCAAAGTATGTGGTGCATACATCCTGGTACAATGGTTCACCCAAAGAGCCGGGTTCTTTAGTTCTGTCAAGGACAGCTATTTTTTTGACAGTCTTGGGCATCTGAGCCAGAAAGTGCGTTACTGAGAAGGGTCTAAACAGGTGAACTTTCAGTATCCCCACCTTTTCTCCCTGGGCCATTAGATAATCCACTGTTTCTTCGATTGTCTCACATACTGAGCCCATAGCCACAATTACTCTCTCGGCTTCGGGATGTCCATAGTAATTGAATAGATTGTAATTGCGTCCGGTGAGCTTGCTGATTTCGGCCATGTATTCTTCAACTATCTCCGGGATGGCAAGATAGTAAGTGTTGGCAGCTTCTTTTGCCTGGAAGTATATGTCAGGATTTTGAGCTGTGCCACGAGTTACGGGTCGTTCGGGATTTAACGCTCTCTTTCTAAATTCCCGTACTGCATCATGATCAACCAGTTTGGCCAGGTCTTCATAGTCAAGAACTTCTATTTTTTGTATTTCGTGAGATGTTCTAAAACCGTCAAAGAAATGCAAGAAGGGCACTCTTCCCTTAATAGCGGCCAAATGGGCTACACCGCTCAGATCCATCACTTCTTGAACACTTCCGGTAGCCAGCAATGCAAATCCGGTTTGGCGGCAGGCCATGACGTCAGTGTGATCGCCAAAGATAGACAAGGCATGTCCGGCAACGGCTCTGGCAGTAACATGAAATACACCGGGCAATAACTCACCGGCAATCTTATACATGTTCGGAACCATAAGTAACAATCCCTGGGATGCTGTAAATGTTGTAGTAAGCCCACCGGCTGCCAGTGAACCGTGGACTGCCCCGGCAGCCCCTGCTTCAGACTGCAATTCCACAACTTTTACTTCTTGCCCAAAAATATTCTTTCTTCCATGGGCACTCCACTCATCAGCGTATTCAGCCATAGGTGATGATGGGGTTATCGGATAGATTGCGGCCACGTCGGTAAACGCATATGCTACATGAGCAGCAGCGTTATTACCATCCATGGACTTCATAACTTTTGGCATTGGTTCTTCCTCTCCTTTATTTTGATTTAAAGCATATGCAAAGGCTCTAAACTGTATGTCTTGTTTGTGATATTTGGTACATTGTGTTGTAGCAGATATTATTATTTTATGGGATTTGACCCATTAATGCAATAATTCCCAATGCTAGACCTACTATCAGTGAGCCTTAATTAATAGCATAGACCGTGACAATTATATCATAATAATAGTTATTTTTCTATATCATGTGGAGGCACGATTATAATTGATTTTTACTGTAAAAATCAATTTTGTGCTTAAAATATCTATATATCGTTTCTAATTATTACAAAGCATGCTATATACTAAACCATAAAATTATGAAATGCAGGTATCTATATAGTTTAAATCAAGGTATAGTATATTTAGATTCTATGGGGAAGGTAATCATGCTCTTTTGATATTATTAATGGCTATTCTAATCACATCTTGTAATATCTTTGTAAGTCGATTATGATTAGATTTTAAGTATAAAAATTGCAATGTTTATTGTATACTATACTTAAAGTTCTACATTCGCTGTTAGGAATCCTCCCTGTAAAAAATAATGCCATTTCTAAATATAAGAATTGATATGCTAAATAAAATCGGGGTATAATTGCTTCATTCCTGCATTTATACCCCGTAAATGATAAATTAAAAAAACCATTTTTTATAATACTTTATCTGTTAGATTCCCTTATAAACAAAAGACATTATTATTACAAGTATTGAAATACCGGTAAATACATATTTCCCCATTGGTTCAAACCACTTACCCAAAGGTTTAGCGGCACCGACATTAACCTGTTCGCGAGCATTCTCAGCACCGTAAATCCAGAAGAATGTAATTGCTGCTAAAACAGCTCCAATTGGCACAAAATAAACTGTAACAAGGTCGATAAAGCTTCCAAATCTATCCATATTAATGGCCAGCGGAACACCGGCTAAAAAAGCGAGTATAGCTGTTATGAGCACGCTCTTATTTCTGTCAAATTTGAATCTGTCCATAATCGCTTCAACAACTACTTCCATCAAATTAATGACCGAAGAAACAGCCGCAAATACTATTGAAGTAAAAAATAATACTCCAAATAAATGACCACCGGGCATTACTTTGAGAATGTTTGGTATAGTTATAAATAGTAATGGCGGACCTGCTGTAGGATCCAGTTTAAATGCAAAACATGCAGGTATAATTACTATTGCTGCCAGTAAAGCCGCACAAGTATCAAAAAAAGCTGTGTTAAACGCTGATGAAGGTATGTCGACATTATCATCTATATAGCTTCCATAAACAACCATACTTGCACCACCGAGGCAAACTGAGAAAAAAGCCTGACCCAAGGCCATAATCCATGTCATTGGATCCAATAAAAATGACCATTTAGGTACAAATAAATACTTTATGCCCTCATTTGCACCTGGTAATGTCAAGACTCTGACAGCTAGTATAATAAAGAGCACGAACAGTCCTGGCATCATTATCTTATTAGCACTCTCAATACCTTTTTCAACTCCTAGTCTAACAATGATTAAAGCAGAAACCATCGCTATAAAATGCCAAATCAGGCTTTCCGGTTGTCCTGCAAACTTTCCAAAAGTTTCCCCAATATCCATAGTGGTAAAAGAGCCCATTAAAGATAAGACAAAATATTTGTAAATCCAACCGACAACAATAGCATAAAAGATAAGTACACCAGCTTGAGCCAATACGGGTATAGCCCCAATAAAAGCTCCAAATGGCAAATTCCTTCCTTTGAATACCTTTTCAAAAGCACCTATGGATCCCTTTTTTTGCGATCTCCCAAATGCAAATTCGCCCATTAATCCTATAGAACATAAAACAAATACAAAGAAAAAATAGGGTACGAGAAAGGCAGCACCACCGTATTGCCCAACCCGCCATGAAAACATCCATATATTTCCAAGGCCTATAAAATGTCTGCCTGAACAAGTAATTACATTGTTATTTAAAAACTCTTCATGCAAATTAACTCCTTTATCCGGATGACCTAATGTCATGATAGGCACCGACAAATCAGTTTCAAGCACTTTTAGCCTTTCACAGGTTTTAATTATTTCATTTTTAGTTATTTGTATTAATCTTTTTGACTCTTGTAGAAAATCACCATCCTCCATAGCTATATGAGCAAGGTAAAATCCCAGAGCATTGGCAGGGAAAGGATGAGAGACCTTAGAATAGTAACTGGATAATTCAGTTGATAAGACTACATATCCAACCCTTAATCCTCCTAATCCATACCCCTTAGAAAATGATCTGGCCACAAATAAATTCCCCAGTTTATTAATCAATGAGATAGCCGAGTTTGTTTTATCCATGTAATCACCATAAGATTCGTCAACAAGAACCGCAATGTTATATTGCTCAGCTCTTTTTGCAATATAATAAATAGAATTCAATGGTATAATCTGGCCTGTAGGATTATTGGGATTATCTAAATAAATCAAATTGTATTGTTCACCTATTTTTGACAGCATTTCAGTTGCATCAAACCTAAAATTGGCATCTGGTTTTAGTAAAATAAAATCGTAAGTGCCTCCACAGCTTCTTACATCTGTAATATAGTCTGTAAATTGCGGGCAATATCCCATTACTTTTGATTTTTCACAAACGAATAACTTGTTTATCCTTTCGATAGCTCCATAAGTACCTGCATCAAAAAAAATATTAACTTCATCTAGTTTTACGATATCACTCCAGAATTTAATAATCCTTTCCTTTGAATATTTGGGATATTGAGTTATTAATTTACTGTCAAATTTCATGTTTTGAACTATCATATTGCTACAACCATAGGGGTTGATGCCTAAGGAACAATCAAGGTAAAACCTTTTATCGTTGTTTTGTTCAATATCATTCACATATGTTTCTCTTGCAAATTTGGAAAAGTACTTCCGAATTCTAGGTTTCACTTAATCTACACCTCAGTATTTTTACAATTTTATTTAATGCAAGAATTGTACCAAATGTCATATTGTTTTGATATCGCTGTATGCATATATATTGCTATATTTGTTTTTTATGAAACATAAGCAACAAGGGTATAACGTTACTGTTATACCCTCTGTTTAAAAACGATTCAATATAGAAGAATATTGTAGCTCATAGGATGTACATATTGTTACATGTAACATTTCATTACATGTAACAATATGTTACCTTATTTTAACATCCTGTATATTGTCTGTCTCGATATTCCAAGAAGCTCCGCAGCTTGCTTTTTATTTCCACCTGTCAATTCCAATGTTTCTAGAATGATTTTTTTATTTATTTTTTTCAACTCTTCTTTATTTGGGATTTGTTTGTTTTTGCTTATTATTGCTTCATCCAAACCAGCTTTAACCAGATGTGCTTTTGTAATATAATCCGTATTACAAATGAATATTACTCTTGATATTAAGTTTTCTAATTCCCTGATATTTCCCGGCCACTGATAAGACAGCAGAATTTTTTTTGCATCATTTTCAATTCCAATAATCTTTTTTTGATACTTAAGACCTATCTTTTTAATAAAGTAGTCGGCTAACTCCAGTATATCTTCGCCCCTTTGGTTTAACGGTGGAATATCCAATGTCAAAACTTTGAGCCTATAATACAAGTCTTGTCTGAACTGCCCTTTGTTAATCATGGCTTTTAAATCCCTATTTGTCGCCGCTATGATCCTAACATCAATTTTGATAGGCTTATTGCCGCCCACCCTGATTATGTTTTTAGTTTCTATTACTCTTAAAAGTTTAGCTTGCAGGTGATATTGCATTTCGCCAATCTCATCCAAAAATAATGTGCCTCCGTTAGCAAGTTCAAATTTCCCCGGTTTGCCACCTGACCTTGCTCCAGTGAAAGCACCTTCATCATAACCAAATAATTCACTTTCAATAAGCTCAGTAGGGAGATTCGCACAGTTAATTGCAATAAAGGGGTTCTTTTTGCGGTAACCATAATTATGAATAGATTGTGCAAACAATTCCTTGCCTGTCCCACTTTCGCCTTTAATCAGAATATTCTCTTCACTGTGAGAAAATGACTTCGCTAACTCAATTGTCTCTTTTATTCTGTCACTTTTTCCTATTATATCTTCAAACTTGAATGATGCGCTATATCCGGCTATTACATTAGCCAGCTTTCTTGAACGCTCAATCCCTCGAAATATATCTATTGCACCGATTATTTCGCCATTATCACTAAATATTGGGTACCCAGAGCTAATCATATGTATTGTTTTTCCATTAAAATTAAAATGGTATTCGGCATCAATTATTCTTCTCTTGCTCTCCATAACTTGATAAAGCAAAGGTTTAATATCGCAATAATCTTCCATTTTTCTATTAAGAACATCTTTAACTTTATTCCCCATTATTTTAAGTGTTGGTTTATTATAATAAATTAAACGCCCATGTTTATCACATATACAAATACCTTCATCAATAAAATCAAGACACTGTAAAGGGAAAACGGCATTACTTAAATATTTATTTATTACTTCAATGCCTTTTTTAAATTGATTGATATAACAAGTAATACTATCCTGTATTTCATTGTCAATATTTTTTTCTTCGCGTCCAGGAGCTATAAGGAAAAAAATATATTCTGTCGTTTTTTCACATAATGCCGTTTGTAGAACCCACGCCACATAGCAATTGTTTTTGTTTTTAATAACTTTTTTTGAGATCTGGGATAGCCTTATATCATCCAAGAACTCCGGCTTAATACGACACCCTATTATTTTTTCATGATCCGTGTCGCTAAGCCCTAAGATATACCCCTCTCTATCTAATAACATAAATATCCCGGTTCTCAATCTTAATACAGATATGCTAATATCAAAATAGTCTTTTAGTATCTCAGCTTCCTTTTTCACGGCCTCTATTTTCTTTTTTCTCTCAACAATCATATCGATTATTTCTTTACATATCAAAGAGCATCATCCTTTTTTTCCCTCTATTACTTACATCATGATTCAACTATAGAAACTTTATTTTTATAATTTCATGGTCAGCATAGTAGTGTGCTTTATTATAACCAGAAACAATATCTAGATATCTTTAGGATGAAATTGATTTTGACAGTAAAATCAATCAGAGGTCTATATGAAATATTTCTTTATATACTTTATATATATTGCATTCGATAAAATATTCTAAATTCCTTCAAAACTTATTGGGGCATACCCAAATTTGATAAAGATCAGTTGCCTCTTTTATTACATTTTGTGTACATATAATAAAGCAGCCTAAAGGCTGCTTTATTATGCATTCTGGAAAAATAATGCCACTGTTCCTGGACCGGAGTGAGAACCTATCACCGGGCCTATCCAAGACATCATAATATTATTTATGCCAAATTCTTTTTTTACCGCTTCGGCCAGTTCCGTAGCCAATTCTTCATTATCACCGTGGCTTATGCCTATTACCTGACTTTCCGGGTTCTTCACCCGTTCAACCATGATTTCCACCATTCTCTTTACTACATTTCGCCGACCTCTGACCTTTTCCAACGGATGGATTGCTCCGTCAACAAAATGCAAAACAGGCTTTATATTAAGAAGACCTCCTACAAAAGCTTGAGTTGCTGATATTCTTCCTCCCCGTTTCAAATGTTCCAAGGAATCTACCGTAAATATATGTTCCATATGTAAGGCATAATACTTTATTTTCTCAGCTATCTCTTGTGGGTTTTTACCTTCTTTTGCCATCTGTGCCGCCTTAAACACCACCAAACCCAATCCTAAACTTGCGCATTTAGTATCAATGACTATTACATCTTTGGCTTTAAGATTTTCTTTTGCCAGTAGTGCTGATTCATAGCTGCTGGTCAACTTCGAAGACAGACCTAGGACTAATGGTATCTGCCCCTGACTCATGCATTCTTCAAAGCAATTCATATAAGCCGGGACTACCACTTGGGATGTTGTTGGCAGAATTTCACCATTTCGCATGGAATCATAAAACTCTTTTAGATTAAAATGCGAAATATCCATGTCCGGGTCATCTTTTACGGTGACAGGCATAGGCATAACTTTTATAGGGTACTTGCCGATAATTTCCTCTGGGAGATCACATGAGCTATCAGTTACTAAAATCACATTCTTCATAGAGTATTCTCCTCCATGTTCCTTATAATGCCACGACTATTTTATCATGTTAATAAATACTATGCAATAAGCTACAAGACATACAAAACTCAATTGGCCTCAAAAAACAGATACACAATATGTGTCCTTACAGATACAGTGTTGCACCTACCCTATGCTAAGCCAATCATATCGGTAATAATTTTTATAAAACTTTCTTTTACTTTTCGGGAGGTTTCCACCACCTCTTGATGAGAAAGCTTGGTTTTTGAAATTCCAGCTGCCATATTTGTTATGCATGACATTCCAAAAACCTTTATATTCATCTGGCGAGCCGCTATAACCTCCGGCACCGTTGACATACCGACGGCATCTGCACCTATTATGGAAAGCATTTTTATCTCTGCGGGAGTTTCATAACTGGGACCTTTGTAAAAAACATATACACCTTCTTTGTAGGGAACTCCGTTTTTGTCATACACTTTTTTTGCCTTTTCGATAAGCTCCGGATCGTAAGCACCAGTCATATCAAAAAACCTGGGACCAAATTCGGGAATCTCTTCACCAAAAGCAGGATTTTCTCCCGGAAAATTGATATGATCTTTTATGACCATAAGGTCGCCCGGTTTAAAGGCTTTGTTTATACCTCCTGCAGCATTTGTTACAAACATGGTCTCGATTCCTAAAAGACCCATTACCCTTACTCCCAAAACAACTCTGGAAATGGGATGACCTTCATAAAAATGAAAACGACCCTGCATCACTGCAACATTTTTTTCTTGTAATCGCCCAAATATAAAATGGCCCGCATGGCCTTTGACAGATGAAACAGGAAATCCCGGAATATTTGAATAAGGTATTACAACTTGCTTTTCCACCTCATTTACAAGTTCACCCAAACCGCTGCCCAATATTATCCCAATTTCCGGTGAAAAACTTATTTTCTCCTTGATATATTCTACAGCTTTGAGTACTTCCTCCAAATAGGACATAAACATACCTCCTGATGTTCCTCAATTATTTTCAGATCACTTATAATTGATTCAAATGCGGAAAATCTTCTGAGGTGAAGATGATTGTTATTCCAACAGCGGGCGGTCAAAGACCGCCCCTACAAGAGATAAATCCGGCAAGGGCAGCGTGGACGACTCACACTGACGTGCACCCGGCAGGACATCGAATTGCCATAATCCCCTGCGTAGCGCATAACCATATAGAGAGCGGTTTTGGACCGTTCCGATCAAAATGTCTTGCTTTAGGAATATGTGCCTCATCTTCTCCAGAGTAACTTTCCATAACGGAATAGTTTATCTTCAATCCTTCATTATAATGTTTTTAAAGCTGTTACCGTTTCTCAATTTTCCGCATTGCAGAAAATCTGCAACCGTCTGACCTATGTCAGCGAAACTGGAAAGAATCCCCAGGTCTATCGCCGGTTCAATTTTATCACCATAAACCAATACAGGTACATATTCCCTGGAGTGATCAGTGCTTTTTGTGGTGGGATCACAGCCATGGTCTGCGGTAATCACAAGTACATCGTCTTCCTTAAGTTTTGACATTATTTCCGGCAGACGTCGATCAAATTCTTCAAGAGCTCTTGCATAGCCTACAGAATCATTTCTATGACCATATAGCATATCATAATCCACCAAGTTCGTAAAAACCAATCCCTTCTCTAGCTTTTCCATGACCTCAAGGGTTTTATTAACACCATCCACATTACCCTCTGTGTGAAGATTTTTGGTTATGCCTTGTCCTGCAAATATATCCCAAATCTTACCCACACCAATCACTTCCATGCCCACTTTTACCACATTGTCAAGTAAGGTATCATGAGGGGGCTTTAGCGAAAAATCGGACCGGTTATAAGTCCTTACATACTCTCCGGGTTTTCCGATAAAAGGACGTGCTATTACCCTAGCTACCGCATGTTCCCCTTGAAGTATTTCCCGGGCAATCTTGCATATTTCATAAAGCTTTTTTACAGGAATAACCTCTTCATGTGCAGCAATTTGGAACACAGAATCGGCTGAAGTATATACGATCAGTTTTTTGGTCCTTACATGTTCATCGCCCAGTTCTTTTATTATCTCCGTACCTGAAGCCGCTTTATTTCCAAGGACCTTTAGACCTGTTCTTTTTTCAAATTCAACTATAACTTCCGGCGGAAATCCATTCGGATATACGGGAAAAGGTTTTTCAGATACAACACCGGTCAACTCCCAGTGACCGGTAGTGGTGTCTTTACCCGCAGACCTTTCCGCAGCTTTCCCGTAAGCTCCTATGGCTTGTTTGATAGACGGCACACCTAGTATATCAGTGATATTTCCGATGCCCAGTCTTTGCATATTTGGTAGTGCCAAACCGCCGACGGCTTTGGCCACATTGCCAAGGGTGTTGCTGCCTTCGTCGTCATATTTGGCTGCATCGGGCATTTCACCGACTCCTACGCTGTCAAGTATTATTAAAATAACTCTTTGTATCATTTTCATCATCCCTTTACTACAGCAAGTTTTGTTATGGTTTACAAAAAAAGTTAAGCTTTATGAGTCTTGCACAGAAGGGGCAAAAGAGGGTTTTATCACTGCAGTGAGAATTGTTCCCTTTTTAACGGCAATGTTGGTATCAATAGAAATTTTCAGAGCATCAGGTGGTGCCATGATGGTGGAACCATATTTTTGGATGAAATTGTTGAGCTTCCATTGACACCTCAGGCTAAACTATTGCATGTCTTACAGAACCGCAGCTTTACAAGAGTAGGCGTTGTTCAACCCATTCATTTAAATATAAGGATTATCACGGCTACTAATCGGAATTTAGAAATAATTAGGTAATACCTAGCTCCTAAAGTTCACAAACTCCATCCTTTGTTATTTTAGCCCAGATGACCTTCCTTTTTTCTACCTGTTCGTAAGAAAATTCAAAGACACCCTTTACTTCATCGGCAGCCCAATGTAGTTTTTCGGCATTATTAGCTAAAACCCTAGCAAAAAGTTCACCCTTCCTTACTTGCTCCCCAACTTTTTTATATATCCAAACACCTACCGCCGGGTCTATAATATCATCTTTTTTCTGCCTTCCGGCACCGATCTTCATAGCGGCAAGGCCTATGCGAACTGCATCTATTTTCTTTACATAACCGTCTTCCTGTGCCGTTAATTCCAACTCGTGCTCAGCTTTTGGCAGTAGTGAATAATCATCCAGTACCCTTGGATTTCCTCCCTGATTGGCTATGATTTCCTGGAATTTTTCCAGGGCTTTTCCCGTCTTGATACTGGCTTTTAGTTTCTCCGCAGCCTTAATTTTATCATTTTCAACCTTGGCCAAAAGCATCATCTCAGAACCCAATTCTATGCACAGTGATAGCAGGTCTTCATGGCCTCGACCTTTCAAGGTTTCCACCGCTTCTATAACTTCTATGGCATTTCCTATGGCAAGGCCCAAAGGCTGGTCCATATCGGTTATATATGCTACAGTCTCACGACCGGCAAGTTCACCTATCTTTACCATCAACCGGCCTAACTTCAGTGCATCCTCATAGGTTTTCATAAACGCACCGCTGCCGAATTTCACATCTAAAATAATTTTATCAGCACCGCCGGCAATCTTTTTACTCATAATTGAACTGGCTATGAGCGGCATAGAATCCACAGTAGCGGTCACATCTCTTAAAGCATACAACATTTTATCTGCAGGAACCAGATTTTTCGATTGACCTGTTATAGCGGCACCTATTGTATTGGCGGCATTAATAAAGGCTTTACCGTCAAGTTCACAAAGAAATCCGGGAATGGACTCAAGTTTATCAACTGTTCCCCCCGTATGTCCAAGGCCCCGTCCTGACATCTTGGCCACCTTTACACCCACTGAAGATGCCAAAGGTAAAAGCACCAAAGTTGTTGTATCTGCAATACCTCCGGTGGAATGTTTATCTACTTTTATTCCCTCTATAAGTGATAAATCCACCATCTCTCCGGAATAAGCCATGGACATGGTTAGATTGGCAGTTTCTTCCTCGTCCATACCTTTGAAATAAATGGCCATGAGTAAGGCCGATACCTGATAATCGGGAATATCTTTGTTTACATAACCGTCAATAATAAATTGTATCTCATCTTTAGAAAGCTTTAACCCCCGCTTTTTTTTCTCTATAATATCAGGAACATAAAACATAGTGTCACCTGCCTTTTAAATGCAGAACGGTCAATACCGTTCTCAATAATATATTGGCTAACAATTGATTTTTATTGTAGAAACTTGCTCCGGTGAAGATAACGGCAAAGGATCCCTTTTAAACAAGACCGTTGTTATTCTAATAGCGGGCGGTCAAAGACCGCCCCTACAAAAGACAAACGCAGCAGGGGCACCGTATAGGACGCACGCTGACAGGCACTTGGCAGGATGCCGAATTGCCCGTGAAATCCTGTGTAGTGCAGGACTATGTAGGGAACGGTCTTGATTTAGGGAGAGGTGCCTACATCTTCACCTCAGAAGTTTTTCTACACTGAAACCATAACTAAAAAGAGCATTTTGAAAGAATCTAGTCCGATTTAACTATAACTTAAATCCGTAAGGCAGCAGTTCCTCAACCGTCATTTTTTTAACTTTGGAACCGTCCTTATTTGTAAGGTACACAGTGGCTTTAGGTGCCAGTTCTGATATAACTTGTCGACATGCTCCACATGGTGATACCGGTTCATCAACTTCAGCAGCCACCACCAGAGCTACAATATCCCTTTTCCCTTCCGAGTAGGCTTTAAAAAGACTCACCCTTTCAGCACATACTGTAAGACCATAGGATGCATTTTCGATGTTGCAGCCGGTAATTTCTTCTCCGTCGGCAGTAACGGCACAAGCCCCCACCGGAAACCGGGAGTAAGGCACATAAGCATTTTTCATGGCAGACAAAGCCTTTTTTATAAGTTCTTTTTCATCTACTTTTGGCATAAAAACACCACCTTTTTAAATAGACAATTAATATCAACACTTAGGTAGTTTGGAAATACCAGAGAGCGAATTTTATTTTTTCGTAAAAGGTTCTTACCGAGAAACAATAAAGCCGTTAAAAAGCTTTACGCGAAGTAACATCAGTGGTTCAAATTAATCAAATCTAATAGAGTTGCTTAGTATTTCATACTTACTTAGCAAAATTGAGCTTAAAGCTTTAGGCTTTTGCAGGATGAGGTTTAGAACCTTCGGAAAAATAAACCTGAGACGAACGGTATTGCTAAACTACCGATGCAACGATTAAATCCGCTTCCTCACAATATAAAACCGGAACTTTTCAGGAGAGAAATAATTTGATGAATAGAATATAGGATTGCTTTTGTCATCATAGTGAAGTTGCTCCAAGAGCAATGCCACATTGGATTTGGATTTCATCTCAAGTTTTTTATATACATCAGCCACCCGAGCCTTTACGGGTATTACATCTGATACAGCATAGGATATATATATACCCAAGTCCTTATGTAGGTAATCAAAGAGCGATTCACCCCTAAATTCAAAATTCCTGTGTACATATTTTACCGGAATCCTATCGATACAAAACAAAACCGGCTCACCGTCGGCAGTCCTTACTCGCTCGATGCGGTATATCTCTTCATCCGGTGAAAGATTTAATATAGATGCTTCCCGCTCTCCCGGCTGTATTCGAGACACCGTTGCATCTTTTGTGCCGGGTTTCATCCCCTGTTTCTCTATAAGTTTTGTTATACTTATAAGCTCTTCCATGCCGCTTTTTATAACAGGAGATTTGGCCACAAAGGTCCCAATACCGTGGTATCGATTAATCACACCTTCATCTTCCAATATCCTGAAACCTTCCCTAAGCGTTGCCCGACTGACATTTAGCTGTTTAGCCATTGCGATTTCCGAAGGCAGTTTTTCTCCCTCTGAAAGTTCGCCCTTTTGTATCATATCTTTTATTTTTTTTACAACAAATTCATATCTGGGAGCAAAAGTCATATTCGCACTCCTTTCGTCGCTTTAGCCCATATTTCTATCATAGGGCACACCGCTGGCTGCCGGAGGTGTGGATTTCTTAACGATACCTGTCAGTACTGCCAGTGTCAGCACATATGGGATCATCTTTATAAATTGATAGGGAATAACACTGCCTTCACCGGCTCTTAAACTCAGCGCCTCGGCAAAACCAAAAAGCAGTGAAGCACCTAAGGTGCCTGTTGGTGTCCAGTTTCCGAATATCATTGCCGCCATGGCAATGTACCCCTTGCCCTGGGTCATGCCTTCCACATACATACCCGTATGTTCCATCGTCAGATATGCTCCGGCCACTCCTGCCAGCATACCGCTCATAATTACACCAGCATATCTCATGGTAAATACATTTATCCCTAAAGTATCAGCAGCCAAAGGATTCTCTCCCACTGATCGCAATCTGAGACCGAAGACCGTCTTGTCAATAATATACTTCGAAATTGGCACCAGAACCAATGCCATTATCAAAACGGGAGAAATATCCGTCAACAAAGGCTTTAAAAAAGATATGTTGGACAGTCCGGGAATATCCACTGCATTAAATCCCGAAACATGATGGGAGGTGGTGGCTTTGCCGAATATCATCAGGCTTAAAAACCTGGAACTTCCATAAGCCAAAATGTTCAGTGCAACACCGCTCACAACCTGGTTGACGCGAAAAGTTACCGTAGTCACCGAATGTATAAGAGCCAGGAATGCACCTGCCACCATGGCAAAAAGCATGCCGGCCAAGGGGCCGTAAAAATAAGATCCTACACTGGCCCAAAAGGACCCTACTATCATCATGCCTTCAAGGCCTATGTTTACGATACCGGATCTTTCTGTAAAGACGGCACCGATGGCAGTAAGCAGTATAGGTATAGCCATTCTTAGACTTGACGCCAGAAGCTCGGCTACGAACATTTAGGCCACCTCCTTTTTTCCCAAACGTTTCACATAGTCATTGATAACCTTAGTAATAACAACTATGAAAATAATCATCAACGATTGGAGAATGACAATTGTGTCCATGGGTACTTTTAAAAGTGTCTGTATTCCTTCAGAACCGCGCTTTAGAAAACCGAAGAGTATTGCTGACACAATTATTCCGAAGGGATTGTTTTGGGCTATAAGTGCGACGGCTATACCATCGAATCCATAGCCTCGAGGAAAGTCCAAATCCATATATTTAAAATACCCCAGTAAATCAGAAAGGCCGACCATACCTGCAACCGCTCCGCTGAGGATAAAACCTTTGAAATATATCCTACCCGGGTTTATTCCTGCTATACGGGATGCCTCGGGATTATGACCTACAACCCGAAGTTCATAGCCAAAAGGCGTATGCATA
Organism: uncultured Clostridia bacterium; assembly: GCA_964520055.1. Taxonomy (GTDB): domain Bacteria; phylum Bacillota; class Thermosediminibacteria; order Thermosediminibacterales; family Tepidanaerobacteraceae; genus DUNY01. Next base: position 2,051 of record CAZFME010000020.1, on the reverse strand, counting down.
ATCAAGTAGTAAATCCCTACAGCCAGCAATACACTGATAGGGAAAAACCAGTTAAGGTATACATGTTTTGGCAGCTGAATTCCAAAAAGACTCAGGAATCCGTGCATTTTGGGAATAAGGGTACTAGCAGCGAGTTTCGGAGTTCTTACTAACACACTTCCCAGACCCTCTACCAGTTGCTGTTGTTTATCTTTGAAAACATCAGCGATGAAATAGTGGATTAAAGAGTAGGCCACATAGTTGAGCATTATTGTACTGATTACCTCATGAACTCCACGCTTTACTTTAAGAAAAATAGGGATGAATGACCATATCATGCCCCCCACTATGCCTGCCAAAATCACCAGCGGCAGGTGAATAGCGGCTGAAAGGCCTTTTATCGAAAAACCTACCAGTGCAGCAAGAAAAGTCCCTATTAAATACTGGCCTTCAATGCCGATATTGAAAAGACCCATTTTAAAACCGATTGACACCGCCAAGGCAGAAAATATTAATGGTGTTGCATTAAAAAGAATAATTGCTATACTGTCACGACGGCTGAAACTAAATTTGAACATTGTATAAAAAACCTGCAGGGGATCCTTATCTATAGCCAATATAATCAGCGAACTTATAAGTGCCGCCAAAATTATGGCCACAATGGGAGCCAATATCTTTAAAGCTAGGATTTTATAGTCTTTTTTCATGCACTCTCACCTGCTTTCTTATGAGCACCCAACATATAGACTCCGATATCTTCCAAAGTTGTTTCTTCCGGCGTATACTCCGCTACGATCTCACCCTCAAAAATTACGCCAACCCTATCCGAAAGTGATAAAACTTCCTCCAGATCAGCTGATATAAGAATTACCGCTTTTCCTTCCCGACGTTTTTCTAAAAGTTGCCGGTGAACAAATTCCATTGCTCCTATATCCAAGCCTCGAGTAGGCTGAGCCGCTAAAATTACACCGGGGTCCTGAGATAGCTCACGGCTCAGAATGACTTTTTGCTGATTTCCGCCGGAAAGACCTTCAATTGCCTGGTATATGGAGCTTATCATTATGGAAAACCCTTTGACGTTTCTAGAGGTGAAGTCTTCAGCTTTCTTCATATCAATAGACGTTTTTTTTCTAAATTCCTCTCTTCTATGAAGACCCAATATATTATTTTCCCAAACTTTCATAGGCAGTACCAAACCTTGTCGATGGCGATCTTCAGGGATAAATGCAACTCCCATATCCCTTATCTGTTTTATAGATAAACCCTTGGTGGACTTGCCGCAAACCTTAATATCTCCATCATAATCCTGCTTCAGACCTATGATGGCTTCTGCCAACTCCTTCTGACCATTACCTTCAATTCCCACAATACCGTAAATCTCCCCACCATAAACCTTAAGTGTTACACCGTTTAATGCATTTCTTCCCCCATGTCCCTTCATTACTACATCCTGTAAGGACAGCTTTATTTCACCCTTTTCAGCAGGGGTTTTATCCAATTTCATTAAGACCGGCTTACCCACCATCATTCTAGCCAGTTCCTCTTTTGTCACCGAATTCGCCGGAACGGTACCCACAGCTTTACCCCGCCGCAAAACTGTTATATTGTCGGCTATACTCAGCACTTCATCAAGTTTGTGGCTGATAAAAATTATGGTTTTACCCTCTTCTTTTAACCGGCACAGGTTTACAAAAAGTTCATCTACTTCCTGAGGAGCCAGCACCGCAGTAGGCTCATCCAGCACAAGAATATCGGCGCCCCTATAAAGCACTTTCATTATTTCCACCCTTTGGGCATAGCCTACGGAAATATCCTCCAACTTGGCATCCACATCTAATTTAAAATTATATAAGTCCAAAAGTTTTTTCACAGTTTCACGGCAAGCTTTTTGATCAATGGTAAAGCCTTTTTTCTTTTCAGCTCCCAAGATAATGTTTTCCATAACGGTGAAACGGTCTATCAGCATAAAATGTTGATGAACCTTGCCAATTTTCAGCTCAATAGCCTTGTTGGGTGAGCTTATTCTTTCTTTTTTCCCAAAAATGAATATTTCACCCTCATCAGGCTGATAA
>CAZFME010000019.1:16326-24956 GCA_964520055.1 uncultured Clostridia bacterium | reverse complement strand
ATGTTTGAATCGGAGTAGTGGATAAATGCACACGGCTCAATATCACCGTTGGCATTGATATGCAAATACCTTCTGCCGCCGGCAATACACCCACCCACATATTCTCCGTCATTCCAGAAGTCAAGAGTAAAAATCGGTTTCTCCTGCCTGAATTTGCGGATTTGGTGATACATAAATTCACGTTGTTCAGCCGTAGCCAACAATTCAGGAACGGCGTCAACTCCAACCGGCATGTAGGTGAAGAGCCATGTGAATTTCGCACCCCATTCTATCATTTTGTCAAAATAATCTTCGCTTCCAATTACATCCGCATTTTTGCTTGTATAGCAGCATGAAACTCCAAAGAGCAGCTTTTTCGCCTTAAGAATTTTCATGGCATTCATAACGCCTGCAAATGTACCTTTTCCACGGCGAAAATCGGTTTCTTCTTCAAAGCCTTCTACGCTGATCGCCGGGATAAGGTTTTTAACACGCAGCATTTCATCGGCAAATGCCTCATCAATCAAGGTAGCATTTGTGAATGAAAGAAATACACAATCAGAATGCTTTTCACATAGAGAAATGATATCTTTTTTTCTAACCAGTGGCTCGCCGCCTGAATAGATGAAGAAATATATGCCAAGTTTTTTCCCTTGACAAATTATACTGTCCAGGGTTTCATAGTCCATATTTAATTTGTTGCCATATTCCGCTGCCCAACATCCTTTACACTTCAAATTGCAGGCAGAAGTCGGATCCATTAAGATAGTCCACGGAATATTGCAGTTGTATTTTTTACGATATTCTTCCTGCTTTGGCCAGCCAATCAGACTGGCATTCACAATGAAATTTTCAAATATTGTGCGCCGGACATCGCTGTCAATATCTGTCCAAAGGCTTTTAGTCAGCCTATACCAATTACTGTCGGGATTTTCAATAACTTCTCTGACTACATTTCTTTGTACGGCAAAGTTATTATTTCTGTCGAATTTGTCTACCCAGTTCATTAATTTTGGAATATTGTTATCAGGGTCTTTGTCAAGATAGTCATATACTTTTCTGAGACTGTAACTTTTGATTTTATTGGTAACATTCATAATACCGCTACATTCCTTTCTCTTGACTTTTAATATTTTGCATGAAGTAAACTTTATGCTATAAACATTGTAAATTTTCATATGCTTTTTTGCCACGGACAATAAAGGCGTGGTGCACAAATTTTGCACACCACGCCTTTATTGTCTGAATTTTAGTCATTTAATGCTGTTTGTCTAAATTCATGGCTTAATTTCGCAATTTTGTAATGCATTTCTGATATGACCGTCGCATATCTTACTCATTTTATCAATTGCGATTTGAGGGTCTTCTTTCATTCCGGTACGGATCCATTCCAATACCAATCCTACTAAAGCATACTTATAAAAATCGGCAAGAAATTTTCTGTCTTCTTCAGATACATTTAAACCCTTTGCCTTCTCATTTACAAAGCTAAGCATTATAGTATCGGTAATATTATATAAGTACCGTTCCAGTTGTTCACGGCTTAATGAATTATAAGCATGATAAACCAATTTCTTGTTTTCCAGCAAATAGTCGGCTGATTGTAGAAAGCCTTGCTGCCAGTTATCGTAGGTTTTATTCTCATCTATTACCTGTTTTGCTTCTGTTATGAAAATCCAATCCATTAAATCATAAATATCTTGAAAATGATAATAGAAAGTGTTGCGATTAACACCACACTCATCAACAATATCTTTAATGGTGATTTTATCAAGAGTAGTCTGGTTAAGAAGTTTCATAAAAGATGCTGCCAAAGCCTTCTTCGTTATTTGCGACATTATTTAACCTCCTTGCTTTAAGGCGAAGTAATGACGTTCTTTCATTGTTTTCTTTTATATAATATCACATTTTGCTCGATTATTTATTATATAGGGTATATATAATAAAACTATCTTCGCCGGTCCATATTCTCATATAAGCACGGACAGAATAGTTGTCGACGGAGTAAATGAAGAATAGAAATCTGATCTGACATGGTGCCTCTGACACATCTGATACGGTCTGACGTTTTGTTTGTCAATAAAAACGACTAATCGTGCCCCTGACACTTGTTTACTGTCTGCTCGACAATTGATTCATTTGCCATTCATGAACATGAATAATATGTAAACGACCGAACCATCCCCGATTATTCCTAATTATTCAAATTGCTCACATATATAATGACTGAAAGTAAACAGCCGTTTGAAATTGTTCATCAGTTACGGCGGGAGAATATAGATAAGACTTTGAATTGTAGTTTGCCATGTATACTAATGGTAGACTTTAATCCATAGGAAGTTGATGGATATATCTGTTCTTTAAAAAACGCTACAACTTTTTTGACAAATTCCATTATACAGAAGTAACGCTGCCCTTTTTACAATTCTGACTGTTAAAACCGCAATTTTGAGTATACTTAACAAGCCATATGTTACACAGCTTTAAAAAACTAATATTCTACTAATACTCTCCCTAAATGTATAACATGAGCTAGGAATATGATATGTTTATGTGTTCTGTGTGAAGTGCTCTTGACACAAATTATCATAAAAGTTATATTTAAGTTAAACAAACAAGCTTTATCCGGTTCGGGTAAGGCTTTTTTGTAGATTGGATACTTGGTATAAATCATATAATTCGGGCAGTGGGCTATATTATTAAGTCTATTATAAGGGTGAGATAGTATGTCGGTTTTTAATAATATTGCTGAAAACTACGATGATTGGTATGCAACTTCTATGGGACACTTTGTGGATGAAGTGGAAACACAGCTTGCTTTTAAGCTTTTTAAACCTGAAAAGGGCATGAAAATCCTTGATGTAGGCTGCGGAACCGGCAATTTTAGCATCAAATTAGCCAAGATGGGTGTCTATGTGACAGGAATAGATATTTCTAATAAAATGCTATTAATTGCTAGAGAAAAGGTTAAAAATATGGGTTTAGATGTTAAGTTTAAAAAGATGGATGTATATGATATTGCATTTCCCGACAACCACTTTGACGATGTCATCTCTATGGCTACTTTTGAATTTATAAAACAACCTCAAAGGGCTTTTCAAGAGATGATGAGGATTTTAAAACCTGGAGGTCTAATGTTGATAGGAACAATCCATAAAAATAGTCCCTGGGGAGCTCTCTATAAGAAACAGGTAAGGCAAGACCCGGATTCAATTTATAGATTTGCTGATTTTAAAACTTTAGAGGATTTAGAAAGCCTAGACTGCAAAAACCTTATAAAAAGCGGTCAGTGCCTTTTCGTTCCTCCGGATGCTCCTACCGAAGATTTTAACTGGCAAAAAGAAGAACATCTGTCCAGAACGGAAAAAGGAGGGTTTATTATAGCAGTATGGAAAAAACCGCTTTAATGTCATGTCAGCTAACATTCTATCCATCGGAGGTACAAGATATTAATGATACAGTAGGTTTTATCAATAAATGATGCATCCTCTTTAAAATATGAGATCCACCCCGCTTTTATGAACAAACAAAGTGTTAAATTTGTTATGCAGGTCAGTCTTTCCAACTATTGCGGCTGTATGGGGTAAGAACTGAATTAACCATTTAATTAAGCTAAACCAGCGTCAGGAATTTTCCAACAATCTTGACAAAATCTATTAAGAAGGTTATTATGAATATAAGTTCATAATGAATTATGATTCATAAACGGAGGTTCCGGGGTGTGCCTAAAATCATAAAAGATGTTAAAGATAATATTTTTAAGGTTGCCATGTCATTATTCAGTCAAAATGAATATAAGCAAGTCGATATGAAAATGATTGCCCAAGAATCCGGAATTGCCGTAGGAACTCTATATAATTATTACGAGAACAAACAGGAACTTTATATTGAGATACTCCGGACAAGTTGGGAACAAACCTTTGCCAAACTGAATAATATAGATGAAATGTACATATCGCCCAAACAAAAGCTACAGAAATGTATTGAACAGTTATATACTGATATAGAAAGCAGGAAAGGTTTTGGGAAAGAACTGATGAGGGCAAATGTTAGTGATCTCAATAAAGATGAACGAATAACAGAATTTAAGAAAGCCCTCATAATCAATTTGGAAAAACATATAAGGTCCATTGATAAACTGGGAAAATATGAATGTCAATCTATTAATAAAAAGATAGCCGAAGTCCTTCTCTTGACGATAATCCTATTAATAGAAGCCCATCCGCAAGAGAAAACGGAGAATATAGAGTTTCTGATTGATATGTTGAATTCCTTTATAAAATGAGTCACTTGGAGAGGTGTAATACTTATGAGAAATAAAATGCCTGAATTTTTCATCGCAAATATAGTTATGAGTTTCTTTAACTTTGTGATAATGTTTTTTGTGTTTAAGTTTATACTAAGCATTTTTGCCGCATACCAGGTTTACAGAAAAGAAAAACGGGTAGTAAGCCGAACAAAAGAAATTGGAGTAAATACTAATAATGATACACGGATAAAAAACGGTAAAGGTAACAACCTGGAGGTAGTTCACGATGATATATGTGATACCTTCGTTTTAAAAGACGATGCCTATATTGCGGCAATAGGAGATGAGCGGCATTATTTTTGCAGTTGGGAATGTAGACAAAAGTATATTGATAATATAAAGAAAAACAAAAGTGTATGAAAATTCTTGGTCCTAAACGAAGATTGATATATTTTTCAAATTATGATATATTAAATTTAACAAAAAAATATTATTTTTTATGTCCACTAGGGGAGCGCGGATAGCTGAGATAGTGAGTTAATCTCACTGACCCTCGAACCTGCTCTAGGTAATTCTAGCGTAGGAAAGTGGTTTTAACCATGTATAAAACCGTCAGCCTCAGTGTTGGCGGTTTTTTGCCATCTACTCTCCGGACATATTTTAATTTCATGAGGAGAGGAGGTGAGCCTAGATGGGTTTTGCAATTGATATATTCAAGGATTTGACTGAAATAACACCAACAACATTGTATATATTGATTTTCATCGTTATATTTACTGCTGTACTTGCCATTATAGGTTCCCGCGCCAAGTTCAACACAAAGGCTCTTGTATATGGAGGTCTTTGTGTTGCGATCGCCTTTGTGCTTTCTTACATAAGGCTATACCGCTGGCCTCAAGGTGGGTCTATAACCTTGGCGAGTGCACTGCCAGTATTTATTTATGCCTATATTTTCGGCCCGGCGGCAGGCGTTGCGGCTGGAACAGCATATGGCCTTTTACAGCTTATACAGGATCCATATATACTGCACCCATTCCAAGTATTTTTAGATTATATATTGGCCTTTGCAGCTTGGGGATTGGGTGGGTTTTTCCGCAAAAACATCAGTTTAGGTATCATCCTAGGTGGCGTTGGCCAGATCTTTTCAAGTTTTCTTTCAGGTGTAATATTTTTTGGATCATATGCGCCTGAGGGCATGAGTCCCATTATTTATTCCATAGCTGTAAATGGTACGGTATTAGGTACGGATATTCTAATCTGTCTTCTGATTTCTCTATTGCCCCAGGTTCGGGGGGCAATAGAACAGTTAAAAGGCAAGGCCTATGTACAATAAGAAAAAGCCATCTTTGGATGGCTTTTTCTTATTGTCATCCTGAAGGCTTTGCCTGAAGGATCTTGTTTATTCTATATCGATAATTCTTCCACTGGGTTTTGAAGGTTCTACCTTAGGCAATACAACCTTTAGAACGCCATTGTCAAAGCTTGCCTTGATGGCATCACTTTTAACATTATCTGGTATGGGGATCGAACGGGAATAATCGCCACGCCGACGTTCACGTCGTATAAAACTTTCTCCCTTTTCTTCCATGACATCATCATATTTTGCGGAAATTGTAAGCGCATCATTTTCATAGCGGATTTCAATGTTATCCTTGTTGTATCCGGGAAGGTCAGCTTCTACAATATATTCCTTTTCTGTTTCTCGCAAATCTGCTTTAACAGGACTCAGATTGAACGCATCAAAGAAATCATCGGTATCAAAGGCTAAATCAAAAAATGCTGGCAGCAGTCCCTTCCGCCTCCATGGCACCAAACCTTTATTACGCATAATATTACCTCCTTTAACAAATATTACTATTTGCAATTACTATTATAGCACAAAGGTCAGGGAAGGTCAAGAAACTTTATAAAAATTTTTGAACGATAAAGGTTTTTACAAAAACGTTATAGAAATAATATATGTCACAATTATTTTATACTGTTTTTTAAATATAATTCATTTTACATTGAGGATTGATATGGAAATCGGTGTGGATATCGTTGAAATCAACCGAATAAAAAAAGCATGTCACAGAAAATCCTTTGAGAACCGATTCTTTACATTAAGGGAACTTGAAGGAATACGGGGCAAAAAGAATTATTATACACACTTGGCGGGAAAGTATGCTGCCAAAGAAGCGGTGGTAAAAGCCATAGGCACGGGTTTTCGAAATATGAAATGGAAGGATGTTGAGATTTTAAACCAGTCATCGGGGAAACCGATAGCGGTATTATCGGGGAAAGCCCGGGGAATATTTGAGTCAAAAAATTTTGGAAACATCCTTGTTACTATTTCTCATAGCAAGGAATATGCTATAGCTTTTGCGGTGGCACTTGGAGGTGCAATGGATGAAAGTAGTCAGTCCCTCAACTATGAGGGATATGGATCGAATCGTCATTGAAGATTATAAAATCCCAGGGGTTATTCTCATGGAAAATGCCGGCAGAGAAGTAGCCCAGGCTGTAAAAAATATGTGGGGTGCACGAAAAAATATAGCACCGGCAAAAATTGCGTTGTTTTGTGGTAAAGGCAATAATGGCGGTGACGGTTTTGTGGCTGCCCGGCACCTTGCCAACATGGGTTTTGACATGAATGTGTTTATTATAGCAAATCCCAGCAGTATAACAGGCGATGCTGCTATAAACCTGAAAATTATAAAAAATATGGGGCTACGGATTAAAGTCATTGATGAAGAATCGGATTTGAATGAAGTAATGGATGTAACTAGGAATGCCTCAATCTTAGTGGATGCCATGTTTGGCACCGGATTAAGGGGTAAGGTAAAAGGTGTGGCTCAGAAGGTCATAGAAATGATTAATCGATTGGAAGTTCCGGTTATTGCCGTAGACATACCTTCGGGAATATGCGGTGAAACAGGAAAAATACTGGGAAGTGCCATAAAATCACAGCAGACGGTGACTTTGGCTCTTCCAAAAACCGGTTTATTACTTTATCCCGCCGTGGAATATGTGGGGGAATTATTTACGGCTGATATAGGTATGCCGATAAATTTTATTAAGTCTACCGAAGCGGAGGTTGAATTATTAGATCTTGAGTTGGTTTCTAGATGTTTTAAAAAATATCCTTCCGACGCTCATAAAGGCACTTTCGGTAGGGTTTTTATCATTGCCGGTTCTGTGGGAATGACTGGAGCGGCGGCCCTTTCGGGAGAGGCTTCGATAAAAAGTGGAGCCGGTCTTGTGACAATAGGAATTCCTGAAAGTCTAAATGGTATTCTCGAGGTAAAATTAACTGAAGCCATGACAATGCCTCTTGCCGAGATACCGAGTCATTGTATTGGCCTTGCTGCCTTGAGCAAGGCTCTTAAATTCGGTAATCAGTGCAATGCGGTAGTTTTAGGTCCCGGTCTTTCCAAGGAAGATGAGACGCAACAGTTTATTAGGCAATTCATTCGAAACTGTAAAGTACCGATGGTCATTGATGCAGATGGATTAAATGCTTTTGCCGAATGTCCAAAAGTCTTAAATGAAGCGCAAGGCCCGGTAATTATCACTCCACACCCTGGAGAGATGGCCCGACTTCTTTCTACGACTTTGTCAGACATCCAAGCAGACCGGGTAACGGCAGTAAAAACGGCAGCCAGAGAATTCAACTGCACTGCTGTCTTAAAAGGTGCCAGGACTTTGATAGCTACCTCGGAAGGAAATCTGTGGATTAACCCCACCGGCAATGCCGGTATGGCTACAGGTGGCAGTGGTGATGTACTGTCAGGCATGATTGGAGCTTTTTTAGCCAGAGGTATGAAACCTTATGAGGCTGCAGTAGCGGGAGTATATCTGCACGGATTAGCCGGTGATTTGGCGGCGGAAGAAAAAGGAGAAATATGTCTTACCGCCCAAGACATTATTGATTATTTGTATAGAGCAATAAACAGCATAAAGGAGCATAATTATGATAAGTGACCTTCGTGACATCAGGCCCACTTGGGCTGAAATCAATTTGGATCATTTACGGCATAACTTACTGGAAATTCAAAGAATTACTTCCTCTGATGCCAAATTATGTGCCATAGTGAAAGCAGACGGATACGGTCATGGAGCCGTGGAAGTGGCAAGGACAGCTTTAGCCTGCGGGGCATCTTATCTTGGAGTTGCATTTTTGGATGAAGCCCTGGAATTAAGAGGGAACGGAATAAATGCGCCAATCCTTATTTTGGGTTTTACACCGGAAAGTCAATTTGATACAATAATAGAACATGATATAATTCAGACCATATATAACCTAGAGTCCGCTGCGATACTTTCTGAAAAGGCAGTAAGACGAAATAAAAAGGCCAAAGTTCATATAAAAATCGATACGGGCATGAGTCGGATCGGATTTTGCCCAGACACATATTCAATT
>CAZFME010000019.1:2265-16316 GCA_964520055.1 uncultured Clostridia bacterium | reverse complement strand
TTCTGATATAGGGAAACTTTTTTCTCTGGAAGGTCTGGAAGTGGAAGGTATTTTCACCCATTTTGCCCGGGCTGATGAGAGGGATAAAAGCTGTACCGAAGAGCAGTTTCGAGCATTCACCGAGGCTGTAAATGCCGTTGAAGAGGGAGGCTATAAGATTCCTATAAAACATGCGGCTAACAGTGCCGGTATTTTGGAGTACCCCAATACACATCTTGATATGGTTCGACCGGGTATTATTATTTATGGTATGTATCCCTCCGATGAAGTGACGAAAGACCGAATTTCCCTGAAACCGCTAATGAGCCTAAAAACCCGGGTTTCCCATGTGAAGACTTTACCTACCGGAAAAGCCGTCAGTTATGGTGGAACTTATATAACTACAAGGCAAAGCCGTATTGCCACACTGCCAGTGGGTTATGCCGACGGTTACTCAAGGCTATTATCATCCCGCGGTGAAGTGTTGATAAGGGGTCAGCGAGCTCCGATCCTGGGACGGATTTGTATGGATCAGTGTATGGTGGATGTCACCGATGTAAAAGGTGATATAAAGCCGGGAGATGAGGTTATACTTATTGGGAGTAATGGTGTCGAAAGGATCTCGGCCGAAGAAATAGCCATAATCACGGGTACTATAAATTACGAAATAACATGTGATATATCTAAACGAGTGCCCAGAGTATATGTTGAAGATGGAAAAATACGAAAGGTTAAAAACCTTTTGGTAAAATAGGTATATTTTTCTTGTCCAATTGACATAATTATATTGATTTATACTAAAAAAGTTATATATTGCACGTCGCTTTAAAAAGCTAGGGGGGTGCCGGTGTGGCCGAATTAAAACGCATCATTGTAAGTTTGCCTGATCATTTATTGGAAAAAGTAGATTATTTTGTTGCTCTGGAAAATAAGAATCGCAGTGAATTTATTCGGGATGCAATGAAATTATATATTAAAGAAATGGAAAAACTAAGAGTGCGGGAACAATTAAAAATTGGGTATATGCAGATGGCCGAAGTGAATATAAAATTTGCGGAAATGGGGATATATGAGGATTATAAAGACTTTGTATTATACGAAACAAGACTTTCGGAGTGTGAATAATGTGTTGGTTAGGCGCGGGGATATATTTTACGCAGATCTAAATCCAGTAATCGGTTCAGAACAGGGAGGTATCAGACCGGTATTAGTGGTGCAAAATGATGTGGGGAATAAATACAGCCCCACTGTTATTATCGCTGCCATCACTTCCCAGATAGACAAGGCAAAGTTGCCAACTCATATTGAATTACAAAGTGAGGATTATGGTATTGAAAAAGATTCGGTAATTTTGCTTGAACAGCTGAGAACTATAGATAAGCGAAGGTTAAAAGAAAAAATAACCATTTTGGATCAGGATATAATGGCGAAAGTTGATGAAGCATTGAAAGTGAGTTTGGGGCTTGGAGAATTCTAAAAAATGGAGGTGAGCAAATGGAGAAACTTACCATAGTTGGCCTTCGTTTAGATCATAGGCAAGATATTGCGCCAGAGGTTCAGGAAATTTTGACGAGACACGGTGATGGAATTCTTTGTCGTATGGGCTTACCAGATCCAGGTAAACAGGATGGAATAATTACCCTTTATATGAAGACTTCATCCCAGGAATTCGAGGAATTTTCGGAAGAACTCAAAGCGATTCAAGGTGTTAAAGTTTCTTACATGACAATTTAATTAGATCTTCCATAATTTTAGCAAAGGCTTCCTGGATGACATATAATGGGAGCCTTTATGTCTTTTACTGTCGAATTATATATTATTTTCCTAAAAAAAGAAGGATTTTCCAATATTATTTAGAATATATTACCATAGTAATATATAGAGTAGTATTTGGGGGGTCGAGATGAAAGTAAAGGCGCGGTTTTTCTCGGAGCTTATGACTGCACTGTCTTTAATGATGGATTTAGATGAAAACAGAAAAATTTATCACGCATGGCGTGTGGCAATTTTAGCTGAAAGAATGTCTCTAAAAATATTACCTGAATATAGAACTCAGATATTTTATGCGGGCCTTTTACATGATATTGGTGCGATCTCTTTAAAAGATCATGTTATTCATTACACTGATCCTAAAGAACACTTTAAAAACCCCGTACTGCTGAATCACAGTAAAAAAAGTGCCCAAATAGTAAGAGAAATAGGCCCCCTTTCCATGGCGGCTAATATGATATTGGACCATCATGAGCATTGGGATGGTAGAGGATATCCTCAAGGTATAAAAGGCGATAACATACATTTGGGTGGGCAAATATTGAGAATTGCTGATACATTTGATATTCTGGCCAGAGTGAAACCTCCACTGGATTTAAATGGAGTAAAAACAATTCTATCCGGACGAAGTGGCTCGGAGTTTTCAGATTTAATTTGTGAGTTGATGATATCAACTTTGGAAGGTGACAGTTTTTTTGAAGAAATAATGGATGAGAAAAGGGTATCGGAAATGCTACCGGAAATTATCAGGGATTTACCTCCCGTTGATTTAACATCATGTGATACCGATATAAGGAATACAGTTAAAGTTTTTGCCCAAGTCATTGACGCAAAACATAACTATACGGCAGGTCACTCGGAGCGGGTGGCCCATTATACATATAAACTTGCTAGGGCCATGGGCTTATCTGAAGAGCTGGCTGAAGATTATGAGATAGCCGCATATTTACATGATGCAGGCAAGGTAGCCGTTCCCAAAAGCATATTAGATAAACCCACTGCGTTGACATTGGAAGAATTCAAACTCATGAAAAGACATCCGGTATATACGATGGAGATAATGAGTATGGTCAGTGAACTAAAAGATCTTGTGCTTATAGCCGGAGGTCATCATGAAAGGTACGATGGTAGGGGTTACCCCGATGGGGCAAGTGCCGAAAGTATTCCACTGGGGGCACGGATAATGGCCGTAGCCGATGCTTTTGATGCAATGACGTCCCCAAGGCCATACCAAAGGACTAAGGGCAAAGACGAGGCCAAAGAAATCCTGATTTATAACTCCGGGAGTCAGTTCGATCCGGATATATCAAAGGTGGCAATTAAGGTGCTTTAATGATAAGGGGGAATGAGCCAAATGCGACCTTTAATAGGAATAACTACATCTTTTAATAATAGTAAGAACAGGGCAAATTTATCGGAAAAATATTATAATGCCATAGAGCGTGCCGGAGGCCTACCCTTGGCCATACCGCCGCTTAGAGACAAAGCCGCCCTGAAAGCCTTAGCCGAAAGGTTGGATGGAGTTATTTTATCCGGCGGTCCCGATATAGATCCATCTTATTTCCAAGAGATGCCGCATCCCCAACTAGGCAATATATGTCCCCGCAGGGATGAAGCTGAAATATTCATTGCCGGAGAAATCATAAGATTATCAAAACCTCTTTTGGGAATCTGCCGGGGAATGCAGGTAATGAATGTAGTCATGGGTGGAAATCTGTATCAGGACATTTCTTCTGAAATCAAGGACCCCTTAAAACACATACAAGATGCACCTAGATGGCATAAAAGTCATGAAATCGAAATTATTGAAGAAGAGTCTTTACTTTTTAAAATAATAGGTCAAAGGCGGATAAAAGTAAATAGTTTTCACCACCAGGCAGTAAAGAAACCGGCTGCTGATTATAAAATTACCGCTTTAGCCCCGGACGGTGTTATTGAAGCTATAGAGTCAAGACAAAGAGGTATTTTTTGGATAGGAGTACAGTGGCATCCTGAAGAGCTGATAGATGACCCGGCACATATGAGATTATTTCAATTCATGATAAATGCTGCAATAAACCGATAATCAAGGGAGGATGGTGATTACAGTGAAAATATATATTTCAGCTGATATGGAAGGAATCTCGGGAATTACTTCTATGCAGCAGATAGATTCCGGTGCTCGGGAGTATGAAAGAGCTCGACGGATGATGACAAGAGATGTCAATACTGTAATCGAAGCAGCCTTTGAACATGGGGTTCGAGAGATTGTGGTTAATGATGCCCACGGTGATATGGATAATATTTTAATCGAAGAATTGGATTCTAGGGTTTCTCTCATCAGTGGGAGCCCTAAACCTCTCAGTATGATGGAAGGTATCAACAGCTCATTTGATGCAGTATTTTTTGTGGGATATCATGCTCGGGCGGGCAGTTCGGAAGCGATAATTGATCATACATATACCTTTCGGGTATTAAACGCCAAGATTAACGGCAGGCCTATGAGCGAAGCAGGTTTAAACGGTCGATTGGCTGGATATCATCGTGTGCCGGTTGTGTTTATATCCGGAGATCAAAACGCTGTCAGATGTGCACAGGAAGAATTGAACAATCCCATAGGAGTGGTTGTAAAGCAAGCATTAGGTCGCACCGCCGCTGTAATTTATCCCTTTAGCCAAGTTAAGGTTCGCCTAAAAGCCGGTGTTGCTGAAGCTATGAAAAAAATCCGTTCTTTTAAACCTACAGTGGAAAGGGACTTGGTGGAATTAGAGGTCTCCTTTACCGTGTCTGATATGGCAGCTATGGCACTTTTAATACCGGGCGTAATAAGAAAAGATGCTCGTACCGTAATATATACAGGAAGGGACTATCTTGAAACCTATAAAGTTTTTAGGGCAATGTTATCATTGACTCGTGGTATAATATAAAATCATATAATGGGGTAAAAACCTGTCTTTTTTTGTAATTATATTATAGTGGGAGGAACTGAATTGTTAGCTATTGTAAACGGCAAGGTATATACGATGCTCGGTGAGGCTATTGATAAAGGCACCGTGTTGATGGAAGGTGGTAAAATAAAAGAAGTTGGACAGGGGCTTGAGATTGCCCAAAATGCGAAAGTGGTTGATGCAGAGGGCAAATATGTTTTGCCGGGCTTTATCGATGCTCACAGTCATATAGGTATTTTTGAAGAGGCGGTGGGTGAGATAGGAGAAGAAGGCAATGAATGGACCGATCCTGTGACACCTCAGCTTCGTGCCCTTGATGCCATAAATCCCGGTGATAAGGCTTTTGAAGATGCGGTGATGGGCGGTGTTACATGTGCATTTACCGGACCGGGCAGCGCCAATGTTATAGGTGGACAATCCATTGCCATGAAGACTTATGGGAAAGTCATAGACCATATGTTGATAAAAGCGCCGGCCGGTCTTAAAATTGCCTTTGGAGAAAACCCTAAAAAGGTATACGGTGAACAGAAAAAAATGCCCGCTACACGAATGGCAACCGCCGCACTTTTGAGGGAAGCTCTAGTCAATGCTCAGAACTACAAGGCCAAACTTGAGCAGCAGTGCAAAGACCCCGATAAGATAGTGGAACGGGACCTTAAAATGGAGGTTTTATGTGACGTTTTGGATAAGAAACTGCCTTTAAGAGCCCATGCCCACAGAGCAGATGATATCATGACAGCCGTTAGAATAGCCAAGGAATTTGATGTAAACATTGTCATCGAGCACTGCACTGAAGGCCATTTGATTGCCGATGAACTGGCGGAATTGGGTATCCCCGCCGTAGTGGGACCGTCTTTCTCATCTCGTTCAAAGGTGGAACTTAAAAACTTAAGCTTCATAACACCCGGTATCCTTGCCAAAAATGGTGTAAAAGTAGCAATAATGACGGATCACCCTGTTATACCCATACAATACCTCCCCGTTTGTGCCGCATTGGCGGTGCGTGAGGGGATGAAGGAAGAAGATGCTTTAGCGGCCATTACCATCAACGCAGCTGAAATTCTAGGCATTGCCGATCGCCTCGGCAGTCTTGAAAAAGGCAAAGATGCCGATGTGGTTGTATGGAATGGCCATCCACTTGATATAAAGTCCAAGCCATGCTGTGTGGTGGTTAACGGTGAAATAGCATATGAGAATTGCCAATACAAGTAAAAAACTATCACAAAGAAGTATTCAACCAATTATTGGCAGGCGATAATAGAGTAGTAACGGCATTGACTAGTCAATGCCGTTACTACTCTATTACAATTTGTGGTATAATAATTACAAATGGTTTAGTGAAATAGGATGAGCGAAGTGGAAATAGTATTTGAAACTCAAAACGTAGAACAAACGGAAAAACTAGGGACATCTCTGGGCAAGTTTCTTTCCGAGGGGGACTTTTTAGCTCTCACAGGAGATTTGGGAGCCGGTAAGACAGCTTTTACCCGGGGTATAGCCAGAGGGTTGGGCATTAAAGATCCCATTACCAGCCCCACTTTTACCATAATCAATGAATATCATGAGTCAGTTGTTCTTGCACATATGGACGCATATAGGCTTAAAAGCCTTGAAGAGCTTCAAAACATAGGTTTTGACGACTACTTACAGGGTTTTATCGTAGTTATGGAGTGGGCTGACAAGGTAAAGGCGATGCTGCCTGATGATGTGTTATGGATAGATTTTACAGTAATGGAAGACAGTCAACGTCAAATACGATTTACATCAAGCAGCCCTCATTACGACAAGATGATTCGGGAGCTGAGTATATGATACATGTTTTAGGAATTGATTCATCTTCAATCGTGGCAACTATAGCCGTACTAAATGAAGAGAAACTCCTTTCGGAATATATAGTAAACAACAAAAAGACACATTCAGAAAAAATGATGGTTGTTCTCAAACAAGTGCTGGAAGACTCAGGTATAACCGCAAATGACATAGATGTGGTGGCAGTTGCCAAAGGCCCGGGGTCTTTTACGGGGATTCGCATCGGAATGGCTTGTGCCCAAGGTATAGCTCATGCATTAAATAAACCCATGGCAGGAGTGAATACTCTGGATGGTTTGGCATATAATCTTATGGGTTCGAAAGATTTATTATGCCCGATGATGAATGCCCAGCGTCAGGAGGTCTATACTTCACTTTACCGCTTCGAAGGTGATGAACTGAAAAGACTCTGGGATTATAAATTAATTAAAGTAAATACACTTTTAGAAGAACTTATCACTCTTGGAGAAAAGGTAGTGGTTTTAGGTGATGGTTTGCCGTTATTAAAGAAATCATTAAGAAACGACAGCAGCCAAACAGTTAAAAATATTGTCCCTGCTCATCCTGTATTTTCCATGCCCCGGGCTTCGTCAATAGCGGCGGCAGGTTTACAGAAGTATATCAGGGGAGATGCAAAAGACTGCTTTTCAATTAAACCCTTCTACATAAGAAAATCCAGTGCTGAGGAAAAGTGGGAGGAGTGCCATGGAGCAAAGAATTAAAAACGACCTAACCATAGAGGTTATGAAAATGCAAGACCTAGATGAGGTAATGGAAGTGGAACATCGATGTTTCACAACTCCATGGTCTCGCTATTCCTTTACCCATGAGCTTAAGGACAATCAATTTTCCCATTACCTCATAGCTAGACATCTCGGTAAAATCATAGGTTATGCGGGAATGTGGATAGTTTTGGACGAAGCTCATGTGACCAATGTCGGAGTGCTGCCGGAATACCGTGGAGAAGGCATTGGAGAACTTCTGATGCGTTCACTCATAGCGATGGCTAAAAACCGCGGAGCTAAAAAAATGACTCTGGAAGTTCGCAAGAACAATTATGTAGCTCAAAATCTATATTCCAAACTGGGCTTTGAACCTGTAGGTATCCGTCGAGGGTACTACCTAGATGACAGAGAAGATGCCGTCATCATGTGGAAAGACTCACTTTAGAGGCCTTACGGGTATTCCACCTACAAATGAATCTTGAGGCACATCCCTGTTAACCAGTGAACAAGCTGAAACGGTTGCTCCATCGCCGATAACAACTCCGGCCAGGACGGTAACATTGGCACCGATCGTTACATTTTTTCCTATCTTAACCTTTCCTGTTCCCCATTCTTTTACCATGTACTCATGTGCCAGTATAGTAGAGTTATACCCTATTATCGTATTATCTGCGATTTCAATCAGTTCTGGGAAAAATATATCAAACATGGCCATTAAGCCTACTGATACGTTTTTACCCACTTTCATCCCAATAATCCTATACAGGAAATTTTTTAATGGAAACCAAGGGACAAATCGGGCGATATAAATCACTATAAAATTTACTACTACTTTTAACGGGTTAACGGTTTTGTACCAAAACCATAGCGAATTAATCTCTCCTACTGGATGCCTTTCTACTCTACGCATTTGTTCCTCCGAAATATAAATTTGTTTTTTATGTAAAAATCCTTCTGAAGCGCCGGGCCCTTATCTTCATCGGAGTGACTTTTTACAATGGCCCCAATTTTTATCGAGTTGAGTTAAAAGAGTTTTAAGCCGGCATAGGCATTTAAAGTCATATCAGATACATCTCCCATAAGATAGCGATAGTATCCGGCACAAGCTATCATGGCGGCATTGTCGGTGCAAAGTACCATGGGCGGGAATTGAACGCGAAAGTCCGTGCCGGCTCTACGGGTCAATTCCTCCCGCAGACGGCTGTTGGCTGCAACTCCTCCGGCCAAAGCAACTATTTTGACCTTTTTTATTTCCATAGCTTCCAAGGTGTTTTCCACCAAAGCATCTACTACGGCCTTTTGAAAGCTGGCCGCCACATCTTCCACTATTATAGGCAGAGCTTTTTGCTTTTGATGATTTAAATAATTTAAAACCGCAGATTTTATACCGCTGAAGCTAAACGACAGGTTGCCTTCTTCGAAATGTGCTACTGGAAAAGATATAGCTGATTCATCACCGGATTTTGCTATTTTATCAATGAGTGGACCACCTGGGTATCCCAGACCTAAAGCTCGGGCTACCTTATCAAAGGCTTCGCCGGCTGCATCATCCACGGTTCTTCCCATAATTTCATAATCGCCGTAATCTTTGACATATATCAAATGAGAATGACCACCAGATACTACTAGGCACAAAAAGGGCGGAGCAAAATCATTTTCAAGGAAATTTGCAAAAATATGCCCTTCAATGTGATTAACACCTACCAAGGGTTTATTGAGGGCGTAAGCTAGACCTTTGGCATAGGACACTCCTACCAGCAGGGCACCTACCAAGCCGGGGCCTTGGGTCACTGCTACCAAGTCTATATCATCAAAGCCAATAGAAGCATCTTCCAGGGATTTTTGTGTCACGTGGGATATTGCTTCCAGATGTTGACGAGAGGCAATTTCCGGCACTACACCGCCATATTTTGCGTGCTGTTTTATCTGGGAAAAAATAGTGTTTGATAGTATTGTTCTGCCGTCCCTTACTACTGATACTGAAGTTTCATCACAGGATGTTTCTATACCCAGAGTAATAAAATTTTCTTTCAAGTACATCGCTCCTTTTAAGCTTCCTTATCCAGCTGTTCATATAGCTGTTCCAAATCAGAAATCAGTTGATTGTATGCCGAATTTACTTCTTGGGCCTTTTCCGGGTCGCTGTATACTTCCGGTTGGCACAGCATGAGTTCAAGTTTATCCAATTCCTGCTCTTTTTCCAGGATACTGTCTTCCAATTGTTTAAGCCTCTTTTGTTGTTGTCGCTTTTTCTCGCGCTGTTTTCTTTCCTGAAGTTTGGCCTTCCTAAGCAAGGTTTTGTTCTCCTTATACTCCGGAATGATTTGCTTTTTGTTCCCGTTCTTTTTCTCCAGGTAATAATTAAAGTTCCCTTTAATATCTATAATATTACCGCTGTCAAATTCCCAAATGCGGGTAGCGATTTTGGTTAAAAAGTAGCGATCATGAGAAACGGCGATAATAGTCCCGACAAAGGCTTTCAGGGCATCTTCCAGCTTTTCCTTGGATAGTATATCAAGCTGATTTGTAGGTTCATC
Source organism: uncultured Clostridia bacterium (assembly GCA_964520055.1). Classification (GTDB taxonomy): domain Bacteria; phylum Bacillota; class Thermosediminibacteria; order Thermosediminibacterales; family Tepidanaerobacteraceae; genus DUNY01. Next base: position 6,569 of record CAZFME010000019.1, on the reverse strand, counting down.
CAGCAGAAGCAGATTTGCTCCCTGAAGGATTGCTTTTCCCAAGGCCACCCGGCTTTTTTCTCCGCCACTGAGCACCTTAATATTTTTTTCCACTTCATCACCGGAGAACAAAAGGCTTCCCAAAAAAGTCCGAATTTCTGTTAAATTAAGACCTGGTGCTGAGTTCCAAACTTCATCCAGTACTGTGGCATCGGGAGAAAGGTTCTGCTGCTCTTGATCAAAATATACCGGTTCTACCTGATGACCCAAGTGAATACAGCCCTCCTGAGGCTTGAGCTCTCCTGCCAGAATCTTTAAGAGAGTGGACTTGCCTATACCGTTGGGGCCGATTATTCCTATGCGTTCACCTCGGTAGACCTTTAAATTTACGGAGTTTAATATATTTTTCTCTCCGTAGGAAAAGCCCAAATCTTCAATTTCGAGCACTTCTTTACCACTGGTTTTTTGCATGTCAAACCTAAGTCTAATGGCAGTGCGATTTTTGCTTGAGACGGATTTTGGGAGGAGTTCTGTCAGCCTTTTTCGACGGCTTTCGGCCTGAACATAATTCCGATGAGAGATAAAGGTCTGAATGTTTTGTTCAAGTCTTTCAATCTCCTTTTGTCTAATTTCCTCATGCTTTTCCAAAGTTTTCAACATGACATGTTTTTTATTTACATAATCGGAATAATTGCCAAGGTAAACTGAAAGGCGGTTGTTTTCCAATTCAAAAATCTTAGTAGTTACATTATCGAGAAAATACCGGTCATGGGATACCACCATCAGAGCTTTGGCATAATCTTTCAAAAAGCCCTCAAGCCACTGAATTGATTCCAAATCCAAATAGTTAGTAGGCTCATCCAAAAGCAGTAAATCCGGTGATTCCAAAAGAACCCGCCCTAACGCCAGACGGGTTTTTTGACCTCCGCTAAGATTTGAAACAGGAATGTTTTCATCATCAAAACCCAAACCTCGGATGACCCCCCGTATACGGCTGTCCACTTCAAATCCACCGCTGGCTTTGAAGTTTTCAAAAAGCGTGGAATAGCGGTGCATTAAGCTTTCTAAGCGCACTCCATCCTTGTAAACTTCAGGAGAAGACATCAATGTTTCCAGTTCCCGTAACTCGTTTTCCTGATTTTGCTGTTCTTGAAAGATGTATGAAAGGGCCTCTCCAATAGTCTGATGGCTTTCAAACTTTGCTCCTTGAGCCAGATACCCAATCTTGATGCTTTTGTCCATGGCAAGATTTCCACTGTCATAGGTCATTTCACCCGCCAGTATTTTGAGCAAAGTGGATTTTCCCGCACCGTTCAAACCCACCAAACCTATTTTATCCTTTTCTTCAATTAAAAAATTGGCGTCTTCCAAGATATTATTTACACCGAAACTTTTATTTAAATTTGACACATTTAAAATAGCCATTACTAATCACCATAAACAAGATTTAGCCGAATATAGCTGTCAGATTTATTTTCTAATCAAATATATGTTAACACAAGCATAGTGATAATGACAATAAAATTTGCTGCAAAGATGCGCAAACAAAAATTTAAACTTTCGGCTTTATTAACAGAAGAGGTGGGGAAGACATGGGTCGAAGCCGAAACCGAAACCGAATCAAGTAGCTAATAAAATAAAAAATATTTCATTGACGAGAATATATTTTATTGGTATAATAAAAATGCAATTAGTTTATAAAATAAAAATTCATTTAAAATTTCAACTATTATGTTTATTAACTGCATGCAAAAAACCCATGCAGAATTAACATTTACAGGCCTGTTTATAAAAACACAAAGGAGGATACTATGAGTTATTACAAAGATGTACAATGTGCCCGATGTGGCAGACCAATGCAAAAGTTTTTTTACGACGCCTGCCCTCACTGCCAAGAAGATGGTGTAAACATCAATTACAACACAGTCTATGACCTAACTGATGCTAAACTTCCCATGAAGGAAACAGACCAACCGGGGATCTATCGTTTTCGCGACTTTTTTGCTATAGAGCCAGATGAAACTGTAATCAGCATAGGGGAAGGAAACACTCCTTTGTATCACCTGAAAAGAATCGGAGAGAAATTGGGACTTTCTAATCTATACATGAAAGATGAGTCTAAGAATCCTACCATGTCACAAAAAGACAGAATGTGCTCTATTATTGTCACCAAAGCGTTATTGGCAGGAGCTCCCGGTGTAACGATTGCATCTACCGGTAACCAAGGCGCATCTACTGCTGCATATTGTGCTGCTGCCGGCATACCCTGTGTGATCTTCACAACTCCAAATGTTTCCAGTACAATGAAAACCTTTATGCAAGTATATGGTGCTTACGTATTTGTAACACCAACGATGTTAGACCGCGGAGTTATCATGGAAAAACTGGTCCGTGAAATGGGATTCATACCTGCAAGCGGGTTGATGTCACCGCCAATTGGCAGCAGTTGCTTTGGAATAGACGGTTACAAAACCATTGCCTTTGAAGTATATGAGCAACTGGGGAATCAAGTCCCCGAATGGTTCATAGTCCCTATTTCTTATGGAGATACACTGTATGGTATTTACAAGGGAATGTCCGACCTCAAAGAAATGGGCTATATTTCAAAGCTACCTAAATTTGTAGCAGCAGAAGTTTTCGGAGCAGTAGAATCTACACTGTCTGCCCAATCCGAGATACCAATCAGCCAACCCGGAACACCTTCCATCCAGACATCAATAGCCACCGGATTTACAACTTATCAGACAGTAAAAGCAGTTAGAGAAACCAATGGAATCGCCAGAAGCAGTCATGATCAAGAGGCCTTAAAGATGCAGAAACTCTTGGCACAGACAGAAGGAATTTACGCAGAAGTATCCTCCGTAGCATCCCTGGTAGTGTTGAGCAAGCTGGTGGAGGAAGGTAAAATTACACAAGATCAAAAAGTTGTTGTCCTAATCACCTCAACTGGTCTCAAAGACCCGGACACCACTAATTTAGTTCTGCCAAAAGTACCATGTATAAAACCTACACTGGAAGATTTTAAAGCAGAAATGAAAAACAGCTATGGATATACGTTTTAAAAACAATGAGCCGAAAGTTCAAAAGATACATGCTACAGTGTTGTTGAACTGAACAGAAAGGGAGGAAAAAGTATGCTGCATAACCGAACGAGACTATTAAAACTAATGGATGAACAGCAACTAGACTACATTATTGCAAGTTCACCTGAAAATTTTTATTATCTGTCAGAACTTTACAGCTTAAACCATTGGCAGGTTAAAGGGACACAGGCATTTGTGGTTTATCCCAGAGATGAAGCTAAAAACCCTATAATAGTAATGCCACAATGTGATTTAGATATTTTAGCAGATTTCCCCAGCTGGATTACAGATATTAAAAGCTATGGCAAATGCATTATTGAAGAAGTAGGCAATCCGAATTTAACAGAAACAGATAAACGCTACAAATATCTAAGAAGTAAAGCTGATGGCTTTGCCAGCGCAATGGAAGCATTGATAGCTGCTTTTAAAAAACTAAAATATAACACAAAAGAGCGCATCGGATTTGATGAAAGAAATGTCCCCTTCACCTTTATTAAAGAATTCGAAAATGCTATGGGGACTACAGTTGAAGCTGCCAACTCCATACTGCAAAAAACAAGATTAATCAAAACACCTGAAGAGATTCGCAGATTGCACAAATCAGTACAAATTACCGAACAATCAATACGTTCTACACTTGAGCGCACACAAATCGGTATGACAGAAAAAGAAATATTAAAGATATACTATGAAGAAATAGCAAAACGCGGTGCGCTTCCCAGCTTAAATTGCATCGGAGTAGGTGGACACTCAGCATATGCCAATAGCCAAGTAACTAAGCGCAAACTAAAACGGGATCAGCTTATTAGATTTGATATCGGCTGTATTTACGAATTTTATCACTCAGATACTGCTCAAAATGCGGTTTTTGGAACACTAAGTGACCGCCATTATGAGTATTTTGATGCTATCAAAAATGGTATTGCTTTAGGTATAAGTCAGATGAAACCTGGAGTAAAAGCAGCTACCATTTTCCATACGATAATGGATGGTATTAAAAAGACAATTCCGCACTATGATAGGCATCATGTGGGTCATGGTATTGGAATAGAAGTATATGATCCACCTATGATCACACCTAATGCTGATTGGAGCCTAGCAGAAAATATGGTATTTTGTGTAGAAGCCCCATATTATGAATTTGAATTTGGTGGTCTACAAGTAGAGGAAGTCGTAAGAGTTACTGCTGATGGTGTAGAGATACTATCACAAAGGCCTGTGGAAATTATTGTACTGTAAATA
>CAZFME010000019.1:0-2165 GCA_964520055.1 uncultured Clostridia bacterium | reverse complement strand
TGTTCTGTATAGTTTCGGATATGCATATAAACTGTATTTCTACTGACATTAAGAATATCTGCTGTTATGACTACAGCGTCTTTGAGATTGAAGATGCCTTTTTCGTAAAGTTGTGCGACAATTTCCTTATTTTTGCAGTTGGCTGGAATATCAGTGTCTGCAAAGACATTCTTCCGTATCTCTGTGACTGCTTGCCCAATAAGGTCTTCCACATTATCTACAAAAGTCTCTGAGTGGTCAGTACTGTCCATGATATTAAAATTCTGTTCCGTAAAATTATTAATGAAGTTATAGAAAGGTGTATTCATGTAAAAGTTAATACACATAAGGCCAATAATGCGCTGATTTTCACCGGTGATTGTAATGGTAGAGGATTTAAGTGGTTCGCCTTTTTTGTTTTTACAAAAATATGTAATATCTTTGCATTGATCTCCCATCTCATTTATCTTATTAAGCATTGAAAGTGCAAGGTCTGTAATAGGTGCCCCTTCTGTGCGCCCAGTATGGTAGCCGTTAAAAATTTTGATTACAGAATGATTACAATCCTCAAGACTGTGAAGGACAATTTCATAATCATCCCCCAAATAATGAGAGAGCCCCTCGGCAAAACTTCGATAAGACTCCAAAATAATACGGTCAATATGAGTTAAATTCACATTAAGTTCTTTCATTTTTTCCCCTTCTTATTTTAGTCATAACCCAAAGGTAGTCTCCACAGCAACTTTGTAAATAAATAGGTTCAGTTGTCATTATAAAATATTTTTCATTGAATTGCAAGAATATTGTAATGGACCTGAGGATTTTATTGGGAAATATGGAATTACAACTTTTTTGTGTTATAATAATTTTATTCCAGTGTTATACAATCGGAGGGAAATTATGGAGAATCGTCTATTTGCCCTGGTCTGTCTTTTATGGGGTTCAGGCTGGATGTTTATAAAAATTGGTCTTTATTATTTTCCGCCCTTTACATTTGGGGCTTTTAGATACTCTATTGCCGCTTTGGTCCTTTATATTGTCATGAAGATATATCGCCTATCATTACCCACTCGCTGGGAAGATATCAAACCTGCAGTAGTTTTTGGAATGCTCAATGGTCTTTCCGGAGCAATCTTAAATTGGGGTGGGCAATTTTTAAGCTCTACGCTGACATCAATGATAAATACTACAATGCCATTTTTTATGGCTATATATGCCTATTTTTTGCTAAATGAACAATTCGACAAATACAAAATTGCGGGCCTTCTCATGGGATTTGCAGGTCTTATGATCATATTCAGCGGTGGTTCCGAGATTTATGCCACATCTTTCTGGGGAGCAGTAGCTGTAGTTGTTCAATCGGCCATTTATGCGCTTGCAGCAACTTACAGTAAAAAATACAGAGTAAATATAAAACCTATGCAGGTGGTTACCATTCAACTTATGTCCGCCGGCCTGATACTTACCATCCTAGGCATTCTTTTTGAAAGAAATAAGCCCATTATCATTTCTACTATGGGTATTATTTCAGTACTGTATCTTTCAATTTTTGCCGGAGCATTAGCTTTTCTCATATATTATTATCTTTTGACTCGCATTGATGTGATAAGATTATCCTATACTTCATTCTTCACTCCTATCGTTGCGGCAGTGGAGGGGGTTGTATTCTTGAAGGATCCTCTTACATTAAGAATGGTTCTGGGGCTTATATTTACATTGATTGGTGCTTATATAATAAATGTACTATCAATTTCCCAAAAACAAAAGAGCCCGCAGTGACCTTCGCTTCAGCTGCTATGAACCTCTACGTAGCCCACTGCAACCTTTCGACTGCAATGGACCATTACAAAGCCCATAACAACCTATGCTCGACCATCATGAGTACCTTAGAAGCCAGCAGCAACCTCACGGCTGCTACAGACCTCCAATCAATGCAATAAAGTACTGCGGGGCAATACTTGATATTGTATTAATCTGCGGAACCCATGATGATCTTAGCTCGAAGACTACGCCTCTTTTTTGACCCTATGATAGCAGTTGGGCTATCATAGAGCCTTACAAGACGCATAGTCCTCTGCCCGCTGGCCGATGCCGAGCCCGTAAGACCCGACATCGACCTTTGGCCGACCACCGGAAAACCCTCCGTTGGATCCTCCGGCAGTCTTGGCTCAGCCACTGCGAACCCT
>CAZFME010000018.1:21978-25805 GCA_964520055.1 uncultured Clostridia bacterium | reverse complement strand
ATATTCCATAGCGTTTTCTAACTGTCTGATATTTCCCGGCCAATCATAATCGTATAATGCCTTAATAGCATTTTCATCTAAAATCTGGTCAATGCTAGTAATTTTACCTTTGCTATATCTTTTCAAAAAATAGTTTGCTAAAACTAAAATATCCGACTTTCTCTCCCTTAAACTCAACATTCTAATAGGCAAAACATTAAGTCTGTAATATAAATCCGATCTAAAATGGCCCTTATTGATTTCCTCTATTAAATCTTTATTTGTTGCAGCTATTATCCTTACATCTATGGGAATTTCTTTAATACCGCCAACCCTTCTTACCTGCCTCTCCTGGATTACTCTCAATAATGTGCATTGAAATTCTAAAGAAGCATCTCCTATCTCATCAAGGAAAATTGTTCCCCCATGTGCTTCTTCAAAAAGCCCCCTTTTGCCACCCTTTACTGCTCCGGTAAATGAACCTTCTTCATATCCGAAAAGTTCAGACTCAATTAAGTTTATTGGCATTGATGCGAAGTTTACAGGTACAAAAGGCCCAAACGCTCGCTTTGAAGCAGAGTGAATAGCTTGAGCGAATAATTCTTTTCCCGTGCCGCTTTCTCCTTGTATCAAAATTGTCGAATCTGTAGCTGCGAAAGTTTTAGCTTTATCTATTAACCTACCCATGCTTTTACTCTCATAGATAATATCATCAAAAGTATAATAATTTGTTCTGATGGCCTTTCTTGTGGTTATTCTGCGAATCTTACGCTCGTTTCTTTCAATCTCTTCACTTTTTTCGAAAGTATAAATAATTCCATCTTCACTGCCTCGGCCTTCGATCACATTAGAAGTTACAAATAGTGTATTATCATGAATTACGATGATTTCAACTTTATCATTATTATCACTCACTGCTATTTCAGGCAACACATCTTTAATGTTTTTTCCAATAATATCGTTATCTGAACATCCTAAAAGATTATACATTTCTTGATTGCTTACTATGATATTCCCATCTTTTTTAACATATAAAATTGCTTCTGACAAACAATTAGCAACAGTCTCTAACCTACTGCTAATCACCTTCATATCTTTTGCATTATCGTTTATTCGATTCAATAATCTAATTATTTCATTTATGTATTGAGAAGAAAGACTGTCCCCTAATATTTCTATTAATTCAAGTCTTTTGGCTATATCCGCCAATGTAGTAATATCGATCTGCCTAGTGCCTATGTTGATTACTTTCTTTACTTCATATGGGACAAGATTTGGTTCCCCCACTGTAACTGCAATATCAAGTTTTGGATATGAGGCTATACCGGGATAATAGGGATAATATTTTATATAGTTCACTCCCAGTGCTTGTAATTGTTCTATGGTTTGATACGTTGTCTCTGCCCTATCATTAACAAGTAAGACTTCGGTTGCTCTAGGAAGGTCTAATAATTCTGAGATATGTCTATGATTTATTACCCTTCGTGCTATAACGTAATTTAAACCACTATCTATTAAAGTTTGAATCCTTGCATCTATTATCCTGGGAGATGATAATACAACAAGTGAGCTTGTAATGTCAAAATCTAAATCATCCTTCAAACAATAAGGTTCAATCTTAATATATTTACCGAAAACTTCTTCGAGCTGGACAGCTAAGTTAATCGAGGTTGTTTTCCCTGGGCTTAACATTATAAGCTTTTCCATATACTTTCCATCCTTCTAATATATTTCGTGATTCTTTAGGTCATATATGCCACCCTGCTCATTACTTAGGCCCTTTGAACATTACCAATCCCGACGATATAAAAAACCTGGTTTTGCTAAGGACGATCACAGTTTTAATAATGAAGTCTTACAATTGCAAGCATCTTGAGAAAGCTCTTCACCGGTCAAGGCAAGAATAAAGGTTTCAGTGACAAGTACCTTGTTTTTTTCCATTATTCCTATGATATCATGATCTATGACTTGACCCTTGATACCGGTGCACCAGTTAGTGATTATCCCAACCGCCTGGTAACACATACCCAGTTCCTTGGCGAGCACCACTTCCGGTACATTGGTCATGCCTACTACATCTCCTCCCAGCATTTTGTACATTTTGATTTCATGGGCAGTCTCAAACCGCGGGCCTTCGGTGCAGACATATACGGCATCACCTTTTACTTCGAGGCCTGTCTTATGTGCACAATTTATAAATTTCTCCCGTAAATTTGGGCAATAAGGAGCATCCATAGCCACATGAGCCACACCATTTTTACCGCCCTCATAGAAAGTAAGGGGACGAGTCTTGGTAAAATCTATAAAGTCCTTTAACACCACCACGTCGCCTGGGGCAAAGCTTTCACTGCAGGACCCCACGGCACAGGTTGCATATATGTATTTGACCCCAAGGTCTTTTAATGCCTTTATGTTGGCTCTGTAATTTACCAAGTGAGGCGGAACTGAGTGACCTTTACCGTGCCTTGCTAAAAATGCAATTTCCCCACTGTTTATTTTTACAACATCCACAGAAGTTGTACCGTATTCGGTCTTTATTTCTTGGGAAGTGGATTTGCCTATATCATACACACCGGTACCGCCTATAATGGCCTTTTCCATCATAACCCTCCTTTTTTAAACCCCAATTAGTTTCCGAGCAACTTCCTCTGCTTCGTACATGGCTTTTTCAAGATCTATCGTCTTTAGCTTATAGTTTTCCATCAATATCTTCCCGTCTACCATGACAGTGTGAACATCAGAACTTTGAGCCGAATAACAGATTGCTGAAAGCGGATTGTTAAGTGGACACAGATGGGGTTTCTTTAAATCAATCAGGATTATATCTGCCTTTTTGCCTACTTCAAGGCTGCCTAACTCTTTTTCAACGCCAAGTGCTTTAGCACCGTTTATTGTAGCCATTGTTATAGCAGTTTCCGCCGGAACCGATACGGCATCATGGTTTACGCACTTGTTTACTATAGATGCCAGGTGCATTTCTTCAAACATATTGAGATTGTTGTTGGATGATGCGCCATCGGTGCCTAATGCCACATTTACACCGGCTGTTAGCATTTTTTCTATGGGTGCAAACCCGCTGGCCAATTTTAAATTGCTTGTGGGATTGTAGACAGCACTTGCTCCACAATCGGCAAGAATTTCAATATCCTCTTCACTCACGTGAACACAATGGGCTGCAATAGTAGGTCTTTCAAAAAGTCCTAAATCGTAAACATGCTTAATGGGAGTCTTTCCCCATTTCTGGATGCTTTCATCCACTTCTTTTTGGGTTTCCGAAAGATGTATGTGTATACTTGTTTCCAGTTCCTGCGAAAGGGCAATTACTTTCTGGAGATATTGTGGGCTGCATGTATAAGGAGCATGGGGACCCACAAAAACCTTAATTCTCCCATCTTTTTGATGATATTTTCGATAAAGTTCCCGGGTTTCCTTGAGTCGTATTTCTTTACCTTCCTCTTCATCGGTCAATCCTCTAGCAATACAAACTCTGACTCCAGTTTCTAAAGCAGCTTTTATAGTCTCTTCAGCAAAAAAATACATGTCCAAAAATCCCGTGACACCGCTTTTTATCAGCTCAGCAATTCCCAGTATCGAACCCCGGAAAACCGCTTCAGCAGTCAGTTTTTCTTCCAGCGGCCATATCTTTTTTGTAAGCCAATCCCATAATGGCATATCATCGGCATAATTTCTAAAAAGATTCATCGATAGATGTGTGTGAGTGTTAATAAGTCCAGGCATGGCCAACATGTCTTTTGCATCAATAACTTTTTGAGCGTCAAAATCAGTTTTAATCTTTCCAATTTGGGAAATCTTTTCACCTTCAACGGCAATATCGGCTTTTTTTACCA
>CAZFME010000018.1:0-21878 GCA_964520055.1 uncultured Clostridia bacterium | reverse complement strand
TTTCCAATTTGGGAAATCTTTTCACCTTCAACGGCAATATCGGCTTTTTTTACCACCATCTTTTCATCTTCAAAAACTAAAACTTTAGCGTTTTTTATCAATATATTCATAGGTAGTTCCTCCTCTTATTTTAAAAGAATCGGCGTTTCCTGCTTTATCTATTTAATTATACTATTTATACAAATTCAAGTAAAGCAATGTACTTGACTATTCAGAAGTCTATCATTCTGACTTTATGGTTATTTATGGATGGATATAATTCTTGAAAATATTATGATATACTATTGTATGGTAATTTTAAGTCTGACAATTTAGCAGTTAGAGGTGAAATTATGATTAAGTATTTTATAAAATACTACAAGCCACATATGCCTTTGTTTTTATTAGACTTTACCAGTGCCTTCTTTGTGGCATTGTTGGACCTGGTTTTTCCCAAAGCGGTAAATATTATTATAGATGATATACTTCCAAAAAATGATATTCAACTTGTTTTTAAAATCGGTATATTTCTGTTTGTCCTTTACATCATAAGATATATATTGGGATATATAGTTCACTACTATGGTCACACTCTGGGAACCAAAATAGAATATGACATGCGCCAGGATATCTTTAGCCACATTCAAAAACTATCTTTTACCTATTTTGATAATAATAAAACCGGGCATATAATGTCTCGGATTGTTAATGATTTGAATGAGATATCAGAATTAGCCCATCATGGCCCGGAGGATTTATTTATCGCCTCCGTTACGCTGCTGGGAACCTTTATCATACTTTTGAGGATAAATTGGCAACTCACCATCATTATTTTTGCCATTATGCCCTTTATGATCTGGTTTGCTGTCAATAAAAACAAGATCATGAGACAAGCCTTCAGAAATACCCGTTTAAAAATTGCAGATATAAATGCCCAAGTAGAAGACAGTATATCTGGTATTCGGGAAGTTAAGGCTTTTACCAACGAGGAATATGAAATAATAAAATTCGAGCAAGGTAATGAAAACTTTAGGTTAGCCAAGCAAAAGGCATATAAAAATATGGCAGAGTTTTTCTCCGGAATAAATTTTCTTTCCAATTTTATAAACTTATTGGTTTTAATTATCGGTGGATGGTTTTGCTATCAGGATAAAATGTCTACCGGTGAACTAGTCGGTTTTCTTTTATATGTAGCTATGTTCTTGCAGCCTTTACGGCGCATAATGTCTCTGCTGGAGATTTACCAAAGTGGGATGGCCGGGTTTAGCCGTTTTGTTGAACTTATGCAAATAGAACCCGATGTAGTTGATGAACCAGGAGCTATTGCCTTAAATACGGTCAAAGGTGATATTACTTTTGATAATGTGACTTTTAGCTATGATAATAAAAGTCGGGTATTTTCAAATATAAGTTTTAAGATCAAGCAGGGAGAAATCGTAGCCTTTGTGGGACCGTCAGGGGCTGGCAAAACTACTCTGGCGAGCCTTATCCCTCGTTTTTATGAAGTGGACGATGGAATTGTAAGAATCGATGGAATGGATATTAGGAATGTTACGCAAAAATCTCTCCGACAAAATATCGGTCTTGTCCAACAAAACGTATTCTTGTTTACAGGAACGGTTTATGACAATATAGCTTACGGTAAACCCAATGCCACCGATGAAGAAATAATAACAGCCTCAAAAAAAGCCAATGCCCATGATTTTATAATGGAATTGGCAAATGGCTATGATACATATATAGGCGAACGCGGTGTAAAGCTGTCAGGCGGTCAAAAGCAAAGATTGGCTATTGCCAGGGTTTTTTTAAAAAACCCGCCTATCCTCATATTAGATGAGGCTACTTCAGCCCTTGACAACGAAACTGAAAAAATCATCCAGGAGTCCTTGTTTTCCCTTTCTCAAAATCGCACTACATTGATTATTGCACACCGATTGGCTACTATAAGACATGCTGAGCGCATCTTTGTCTTAACTGAAGAGGGAATTGTCGAACAAGGGACACATCAAAAGTTGCTTGATAAAAAGGGAGCATACTATCGATTATATACCGCCCAGTTTTAAAATTAGGACTTCAAAAAATTAAACCTAAAAAATGTATTTGACCCTTTAAATCGCTTTAATCAACTGCGGGTATGACTGAATATTTAGCAACTTAATAACCTGTGATAACTCAGGTGCCAGGGAAGTCTCTGAAAAATGCATAGTCAGCTGCATATGTGCAATAATATTTATGCATCCGGGTTAAAGTTTTTACTTGATATAACAAGCTTGCTAGGCAATAGGTTTTGCTAAATAAATAATTATACAGACAGTCAACATAAAATCCTAGTTATTCGGAGGCCCCTAGGTACCGATAGTTTTAGCTACAGTTTTTATAGCGTCATCCATGGTAACGAGCTCTTGAGAACCTGTCTTCATATTTTTTAGAGATAGCATGCAGTTTTTGATTTCTTCTGCACCTATCAATATTGTATATGGGATGTTGAGTTTATTTGCATAGTTCAGCTTTTTGCCTATCTTTGTATCTTCAAAATACACTTCGGAAATAATACCATTCTCTCTTAAGGTGTTTGCCACTTTGATGGAGCACTCGTTAAAACTCTCATCCATCGGCACAACAAGCACTTTTGTCAATGTGCCCAGTGTATCTTTTTCGAGCAGACCTGCTTCTTTCAACTGATAGAATAGGCGGGTTAAGCCAATTGAAACTCCCACACCGGGCAATTTTTGAGTGGTATAATATTCTGCAAGATTATCATAGCGCCCTCCCGAACATACACTACCTATTTCTGGATAATCATCTAGGAAAGTCTCACAAACAGTCCCTGTGTAGTAATCCAATCCTCTGGCAACGGTGAGATCTAGGGTGTAGTTTTTCTCCGGTACACCGAAGGTTTTTATATATCCAAGTACCATCGTAAGTTCATCAATACCTTCCCGAAAAGTATCAGTTTCTATATTTAGGGATTTTAGCGCTTGGAGTTTTCCTTCATCATTTCCTTGGATTTTAATAAAGTTTAAGATATTGTCAACAGCATCATTCGATAATTCTAAATCGACCAACTCTGAAGCAACACCTTTTTCGCCGATCTTTTCCAGCTTGTCTATGGTTCTCAAAACATCCACTGTATCAGTTATATTTAAAGAACCGAAAAAACCGTTTAAGATCTTCCTGTTATTAATTCGTATTGTAAAATCCTCAAAACCTAGGTTTTTAAAAGTAGAATATATTATGCTCAAAATTTCTGCATCATAAATAACGCTGAGTTTACCGTTCCCGATAATGTCCACATCACATTGATAAAATTCCCGGAATCTACCCCGTTGACTTCTCTCCCCCCTGTATACCTTTCCTATATGATACCGACGGTAGGGAAATGTCAATTCCGAAAAGTGCTGTGCCACATACCTAGCCAAAGGAACCGTGAGGTCAAACCTGAGAGACATATCTGTATCCCCTTTAGAAAAACGGTATATCTGTTTTTCCGTTTCTCCTCCACCTTTGGCAAGCAATACTTCAGATTTTTCAATGACCGGAGTATCAATAGGTATAAAGCCGTACTTTTCATAAGTATGGCGAATCGTATCTTTGATTTTGTTAAATAGTATCTGATCTTCAGGCAACAGTTCTAAAAAGCCCGGTAATGTCGATGGTTTTACAATGTTTATGCTCATTTTATATACCTCCAGTAAATTGGTTGTCAGGTAATACCGTTTGTATCAGCATCATATCGAAGAATTGGACTCAATTCAATATACGTGTTTCGATTCCTCATCAATACACATCATAATCAAGGGGATTGTAATGGGTATCATGAACATGGCCGCAGCCACTACGCCGGAATCGTTAAAAGCAAAGGCAGCCAAGGTTCCGATTATGCCCGATATAAATCCATAATAAAGGTAATTATGTTTGCGAAAGATCTCTTTTAAGATGCCTACAGGCCACCGGAAAAGTATGCCCAGTGCAGCCATAGTGGCAAAAAGTGCCCATGTCCATGTAGAGTACCTTATAAGCTTATAGTTCATGGAGAGCTTTCTTCCAAAGATCTGAAAGAGGGCAAGCAGGCTGTTTTGTTTGACAAGGGAACTGGTTTGGCCTATATGAGATTGTGTTTCCGGGGATTTCATTCCATCGTAGATAAAGAGGGAAAATAGGGATATTATTAGCAGACATACTAAGACAATCAAGTCTATTTTAGTTATCCTGCCCTTCAAGTATAACATAGTTGCTGTGCCAAACCCAACGAATGCAGCCATTGAGCCCCCTACATTGGTTCCGAGAGTAGGTGCCATCAAGGTTAAAAGCACAATCATATAGATAGTAACGCTTAATATTTTAACAATCTTCCCCTTATCCCGATATTTATCAATCAGAGCAGCAGTCCCGATTATGGTTGTTCCCAGTAAAAATCCCATATACTCATTGCCGATACCGTAAAATCTAGCTCCTGCAATGGGATCATAACCCAATATTGAAACCTTCATTAAAGGGTTTCTAAGAAAAGTATCAGTTAATATAATACCTGTGGAAAAAAAACATGAGACTATAAGTATTTGCAAACTATCTTTAAATAGGTAAAAAAGGACCAAACTCAGTATCAGCACACTTACAATTAAACTTATCGCAAATCTTATCATATCCCAAGGACTAAATACGGGTAAAAAAAGTAAAGCTGTGGGGGTCATAAGAATAGCTATCAATAAAGGCTTTACATAGTGTAAATATCTTTTAAAATATACCATGAATACAAAAGACAACAAAAGCACGGCAATGATACACCCTATGTATGTCTTCACAACTGCTGCTCTGATTTTATAATTAAAAACTGAAATATCATTGAGCTTTATAAGATACTCCAAAGGTTGATTCATGCTCTTTGAAGTCAGTTTATGGCCTGTCATCAAGGAGTTTCTGGGAATCTCAAAGTAGGCCAGTACATAAGCGGCTAAATCGGTATTGGTGATAATCCCATCTCTCTTCGTTGTCGCGGAAGTCAATACTCCTTTAGAAATTGACTCATTAAAGACTATGATCGGTGTCAGTTTCTTACCTTTTGTAATATCTTCATTGGAGGGAAAGGGGACCACCAGCATAAAAAGTGTATCTTTATCGTTATTTTGAAAAATTCTCCCTAAAAACTCATCAACCATTATAAATGTATTAGTTTTACTTTCCTTGTGCCTTTCATCGGAAATATTCATATATTTATTTAATCTATACGTATCGCCAGTCTGTATGACTATAAAGTCAGCCTTATCCTTTACCATTTCATAAGCATTATATAAGGCATCATAATTTGTTTTTATTCCAAAAGGGCTCATAAAATCTTTGATTATAAGACTTTTATCCACCTTTCCATAATCTGTTATCCCTTCACTGTTCATAGAAATTAATGAGGCGTTTATACTGATATTATCAAAAGTCGTAGCTTCGTTTCCTATTACAGCAGTCTTATATCCATGTTCATTAAGAAGGGACCCTAATAGACCTATTCTTACAGGGCGGTTCAGTCTTTCGTTTTGCCTTGTGAGTCCTAAAATATCAATATTTGCGATATTTCCCTTTTTCATCTCTTTTCCGGTATTTCTTCTATAGACCTCATCTATTGGTTCTTGATAAAACAAATCCTCATAGCAACCGGCATAACTTCCAAAGCTTGAACTAATAGCATAGGCCCCGGCACCGATAGTGGCATAAGCATTGGTGTCAGTATAAGAACCGCCTGTATTCGTATTCATAAGGCCTAATGCCCCGTTTTCCAATAGGTGTTTAATATGTTTTTGGCCGTAAGTAACCAAGTCATTATAATTTACATTGTCGAGGATGAATATTACTACTTTTTTTTGTGAAATCGGGGCTGAATATACATAATCGGGCATACTAAGGATGAACATTGCAATTATAAGAAATAAAACAATACTTTTTTTCATCTGTAACCCACCATTTATGTAATAACTTACAAGCAGCTGTGTTAAGTAATCATATATCGCTATTATACCAATCTAAATGAATCAGTGCAATAAAATACCAGAACTTACAACGTTGAGCCAGCGGCGTTATTGTGTTAAATTATAATTAGACAGATTATAAACAAGCTTTTTTAGAGGGGTGGCATATGTCTATTACTGGCATTGCAAAAATTGATCATAAAACCAAAAACCTCATTAAACGATTAGATTCAGGCGATATTGCGATAATAAACCATGAAGATATCGATGAGGTGGGGGCTTTAGGTTTGACTTGTCGCAAGGTCAAAGCCGTTATAAATGCAGCAAAATCCATAACGGGTCGTTATCCAAACCCAGGCCCGGGTATCCTTTTGAATGCAAATATACCGATTATCGATAATGTGGGACATCAAATAATGTCCCTTGAAGAAGGCTTGATCATTACGATTGCAGATAATGGCGAAATATATATTGATAATAAGTTAGTGGCTAAAGGGGAATTTCTTACACCGGACAAGATCAATGTCCTGATGGAATCAGCCAGAAAAAACATGGAAAATTCTCTGGATACATTTATAAATAACACTTTAGCGTATGCTAAAAAAGAAAAATACCTGATAATGGGCGGAGTTGAAATACCCGATATTGATACGGTTATTAAAGGCAAGCATGTTTTAATCGTTGTGCGGGGCAATAATTATAAAGAGGATTTAGCTACCATCAAGACGTATATTGATGAGGTAAAGCCCATACTTATGGGTGTGGACGGTGGAGCCGATGCTCTCTTGGAATATGGTTATACACCGGATATTATTATTGGGGATATGGACAGCGTAACCGATGAAGCTTTGAAAATCTGTAAGGATATCATCGTTCATGCTTATTCCGATGGCAGGGCACCCGGTCTTGCAAGGGTGCAAAAATTGGGGCTTGATGCAAAAACTTTTATATCACCGGGCACCAGTGAAGATATCGCAATGCTTTTAGCTTATGAAAAGGAAGCAGATTTGATAGTAGCTGTAGGAACTCACTCCAGCATGATAGATTTTTTGGAAAAAGGCCGGAAAGGAATGGGCAGCACATTTTTAGTAAGGCTCAAGATCGGATCTATTTTGGTAGATGCTAAAGGTGTAAGCAAACTCTATAATCAAAAACTAAAACCTTCTTACATGGTAGGCCTGTTTGCCGCCGCCATGGTACCCATTATAGTAATTTCCAGCATTTCTCCACCCATCAAGCATGCAATAAAATTGCTGGAACTACGATTAAAAATGCTTTTACCTTAAAGGAGCTAAGAAAAATGTTTATAAATATAAAATACTTAGTCGTTACTGTGATTTCTATCTTTTTGGCACTAGGTATAGGAATTTTAATTGGCATTCAAGTAGATTCTCAGGATATTATTTTTGAGCAGCAGGAAATTACTGTTCAGCAAATGGAAAATAAGTTTGATGAACTCAACCGCATTAATCTCGACTTGCAAAACCAGATAAACCAACTTGCAACTTCCAATGAATTAAATGAAAATTACATTAAAAATGTATTTCCTGATTATATAAAAAACAAGTTGTCAGATTTGCATATAGTAATTATTGAAACCACAGATGACTATACGTATACCAGCATGAGGCAAGCTTTAAAAATAGCAGGTGCAGAGGTCACTTCAGTGACCCTTATCAGTGAACGACTCCTTTACATGAGTGAAGAGGACCAAGGTCAACTGATGGAGTATTTTGATATCGGTGAAAATATTATTCCTATAATTTTTAAAAGAATTGCTGAAGCTACAGCGGGTAAATACAGTGCCGACGATATAGCCTTCTTGATTGAAAAGGGTATCATATATGTAAACGGCGATTTGCAAAACCCCGCCGATTATATTGTAATAGCCGGTGGCAGTCGTGATAAAAATAATAAACATGAAATAATCGATCTCCCATTGATAACAGAAATGAAGAAACTATCGTTACCGGTGATAGGCGTAGAAAACACTATTGTGGAAAATTCTTATATAGAACTCTATAAAAAGGAAAAACTATCAACCGTTGACAATGTGGATACTATCATAGGTCAAACTTCATTAGTTTTAGTTATGACCGGAAAAGAGGGCCACTATGGTGTAAAGAAAAGTGCCAATTCCCTGATGCCTTTTGCAAATGAGGAGGAAAAAAGTAAGTGAAAGTGACTGTCTTGATACCGGCTTTTAACGAGGAAAAAAATATAGAGCAAACTCTAAAAGGCCTTGATGATTTTAAAAACATTTATTGTAGACAAAATCAGATAGATTTGGATATCTTAGTAATTGATGACGGTTCCGGTGATCAAACCTGTATAAATGCCTCAAAAGCCGGGGCTAGGGTGCTTGGATTAAAGAAAAACAAGGGCAAGGGCAATGCACTTCGAGCAGGCTTAAAGAACGTTGATGGGGATATTGTCATTTTTCTGGATGCAGATCTTCGAGAAAGCTCCGGCGAGGTTTATAAGCTTGTTTCGCCAATTTTAAAGGGTGAAGCCGATGTGGTAATTGCTCGGTTTAAGCCGCCTAACAAGAAGAAAGGCTTTGGTTTCGTTAAAGCGCTTGCCTTTTATGGGGTGAAATTTTTCACCGGTAAGGAGGTAACAAGTGCCTTATCGGGGCAAAGGGCATTTAAGAAGGAGGTTCTGGATACAATCGGTATAATCCCGGAAGGCTTTGGAATAGAAGTGGGGATGTTGATTGATATACTGAAAAAAGGCTTTGTAGTCAAAGAAGTCGATGTGGATATGCATCATGACGTGACTGGCAGAGATTTGAAAGGGTTTTTACATAGGGGAAAGCAGTTCTGGCATATCTTTAAGGTGTTGATTTCAAAAATGATTGATTATGGTGTATAAACTTACTATCGCAGTCGTCAGGTAATACCCGTTTGCTCAGGTTTATTTTTTTGATGGTTCTAAACCTCGATTTTTGCAAAAGCCTAAAGCTTTAAGCTTAATCTAACTCTGTAATTATAATATACTATGATAATAGTCTAGATCTGTAAAAGCCACCTCTATTGATATTTCGCAAAAAGCTTTTTAACGGCTTTAGCAAAAATCTCGGTAAGAATTATTAACAAAAAAATAAGATTCGCTCTCTGGTATTACCTGACGACCTTAAGTTGATAATCATCCTTTTAGAGCTCTCCTAATCATTTTAAGGAGGACGGTATATATTGATAGCTGTGTATGGATTACTAATTTTTATTGCTGCGACCATTGTAAGCTATGCTTTTGCTCCTGCTTTTATTAACATGTTTGAGAAAGGTGGCAGGCTCGTAAAAAATTATAAAGGTGAGATGATACCACAGGGAATCGGTATTATATTTTCCATATACTCCTTGTTGTGGTACATACTATTCTTATTGTTGTTTAATAACAATACCACAGATACACTCTTAATTCAATTTGCCATTACAGCAGTGTGTTTTATCGGTTTTATAGATGACATGCTGGGGACCCGAGATGTGCTGGGGTTTAAGGGTCATTTTAAAAGCCTGCTCAGGGGTCGGCTTACCACGGGGACTTTGAAGGCTATTATCGGGCTCTTGGTTTCCTTTGTTATTAGCTTGTCTATTACTTCAAATCCTTTGGAGACTGTTACAAATACGCTGATAATAGCACTTCTTACTAATTTTTTTAATCTGCTGGATTTAAGACCAGGTCGGGCTATCAAAGTATACATTTTTACTTTTCTTGTCATATTAATTGGCTTGATTATTACACATAGAGCTGCCGCTGTACTTCCATTCATCCCTTTAGTTGGTTCTATCATCGGTTACATGCCCTATGATTTAAAGGCAAGGTGTATGATGGGAGATGCCGGGTCCAACGTACTCGGCATCTCCGTCGGAGTTTTGGTTGTATTAATACTTAGTTGGCATATTAAAGCGGCCGTACTAGCATTCCTTATAGGAATACATATTTTCACTGAAAAATATTCACTGACGGACGTGATAAAAAATAATCGACTCTTGAATTACCTAGATAATTTGGGAAGGTCGTGATGAACGAACTATCTTACCCTCTTGTCTTTTTCCTTGTCATCTATTTCCTAAAAAACTTTTGAGCGACTTTCACTGATTCTCTTGCATCTTTAGCATAATAATCCGCGCCTATCATCTTTGCATAATCTTTATTAAGTACCGCCCCTCCTACCATCACCTTGCATTCGGGGCACCTTACTCTCAAAGCTCTAATGGTATCCTCCATGCTCTTCACGGTAGTTGTCATTAGGGCGCTTAGGCCTACTAAAGCAATATTGTGCTCTGCTACCGTCTCTACTACTTTTTCTACAGGTACATCCTTTCCTAAATCATATACACAAAAACCATAGTTTTCCAAAAGAATTTTTACTATATTTTTACCGATATCATGTATATCTCCTTTTACCGTAGCCATAACAATTTCACCCTTGCTTACAGTTAAGTTCTGATATTTCCCATCCGCATTCATATTATCCTTTAGGACTTCAAAAGCTGTCTTAACCGTTTCAGCAGACTGAATTAACTGGGGTAAAAATATCTCTCCCTTTTCATATTTTTCTCCTACCACATCTAAGGCAGGAATCAAATATTCATCTACTATTTTCAGAGCATTGTTTTTTGCCAATAGTTCTTTGGTTAAAGCAGCAGTTTCTTCTTTTATGCCGTCTATTATTACCTTTTTTAAATCTCTGTCGCGTTCTTTGTTCTTTATGGGAGTATCAAAGGTATAGGTGGAAAATTTTTTTATGTATTCCTGCCCGCCCTTGTCTAAATCCCAAAGCAGTTCAAAAGCCTTTACGGTGCTTATCATATCCTCCTCCATAGGATTTAGAATTGGTGCATCAAGACCGGCAGTTAATGCCATAGCCAAAAATGTCCTGTTTAAAACCCCTCTGGCTGGCAGCCCGAAGGATACATTGCTAACTCCTAAAGCAGTTTTAACTCCCAAGCTTTCTTTTACAAGCGAAACCGCCCTGATGGTCTCTTTTACCTCGGTTTGCTGGGCTGATGCGGTGAGCACAAGGCAGTCCACTATTATATCCTCTCTATTTATACCGTACTGGGCTCCTTTGCTTATTATCCGCTCAGCGATTTTCAGCCTTTCTGCTGCGGTTTTGGGTATGCCTTTTTCGTCAAGGGTCAGTGCTATAACAAGGCAACCATACTTTTTGGCTATGGGAAAAAGCACCTTCATCACTTTTTCCTCTCCATTCACGGAATTGATAATAGGTCTTCCATTGTATACCCTTGCCGCAGCCTCTAAAACATCAGGCCGTGTGCTGTCAAGCTGCAATGGGAGATTTACAATGCTTTGTATTTCCTTAACTGCCTTTACCATGAGGGCTTTTTCATCTATTTCAGGCAGCCCCACATTTACATCTAAGATATGAGCTCCCGCATCTCTCTGATTTAGTGCCTCCCTCAATACATAATCCATATCATTATTTTTTAATGCTTCCTTGAGCCTTTGCTTACCTGTAGGATTTATTCTTTCACCAATGATTTTCACTCCAGCTCCCAGAACTACTGTGGCAGTAGCTGAACTAGCAGCAGTAAGCTGCTTTATTCTCCGAGGTCTAGGCGTAAATCCCTTCAACAAGTTTTTAATTACTCTTATATGCTCCGGTGTAGTGCCACAGCAACCTCCTAAAAAAGTTGCCCCCGCTTGTGCCATTCGCAATATGTATTGTCCGAATTCCTCGGGAGTCACATCGTATGTGGTTTTTCCCTCTACAATTTTGGGCAGCCCCGCGTTAGGCTGTACTATAACCGGAATCTTGGAATATAGCAAAATTTGCTCTAAAACTGGCATTATTTCTTTTGGACCTAATGAACAGTTTAATCCCAGAGCTGCTACCCCAAGACTTTGCACTATATTCACCATAGTGATTGCATTCGTTCCCGTAAGTGTCCTTCCGTCTTGTTGGAAGGTCATGGTGCAAATCACAGGCAGATCGCTGTTTTCCTTTGCAGCCAGTATTGCAGCTTTGGCTTCATATACATCCGACATGGTTTCTATAAGTATAATATCCGCTCCGGCAGAGCAGCCTGTCACAACCTGCTCCTTGAATGCCTCATAAGCAGCTTCAAAGCTTAAAGTCCCATAGGGCTCCATGAGCTGCCCTAAAGGTCCTATATCCAAAGCTACTAGCTTATCTCTCGCTGCTGATTTGGCTATTTCTACCCCTCTTTTTATTACTTCTTCCAATATCAATCCCGAATCCTTCAGCTTGTGCTTACTTGCCCCGAAGGTATTGGTGGTAATTATATCTGCTCCAGCAGCTATATATGCCTTGTGAATTCTATATATAATATCGGGAGCTTTTATATTATAGCTTTCCGGAAGCTCCCCTGCCTTCATGCCTTGTGATTGGAGCATGCTTCCCATAGCTCCGTCAAATATTGTTATTTCATTGAAATTTGGTTTAGCACTCATCATTATCACCACTCTTTCTATACAAGCAATCGTAATTATCACACCGGCTGCATTTATCTTTTTTTTGTGCGCATTTTCCCTTTTTTAAACCTATAACTGCTGTCACTGATTTTCTGGGTATCATTATATGATTTTCATTCACTGTAAGTCCAATCCGTTTATAGGCCTTCAATATCTCTAATATGTCCTTTTGCACACATATGGAAAAATCGCCATAGCCGGGGCTATACCTGCTTGTAAGCTCATATCCCATGCTCTTAGCCTGTTTTTTAATTTCCTGCTTCGCACAGTCGCAAAGCCCTTCAACAGCAGCAGACGCACAAGCATCAAGTATTATACCCTTTGTCAAATGGGTCCTTGAATACATAGCTATGTGTTTGTCGACCTCCAGCCCTAAAGTAGCCGCCATTAGTACACATTTTTCTGAATGCTTAAGATGCTTTTTTATATCTTTTCCATGTAAGCAAAGTGTGGTATCCGTTACAGCAATATAATCTGCCTGTTTTTCCATGTCAAAAATATCATATATATACTTTTCTTTACATATCATATCAAGTTCGTTTATGGATTCTTCCAAAAGATTTTTAAGGTTTATATCAATTTTTTGCCCCTTATATCCCAAATACCTCAAAACTTCGTTTTTATCTATAACCATAAATGCCTCCCAGTGATACAATGCTTTACCCACATGTGCCTGCTGCATGCTTTGAAAATAACTCCTGCCGGCCAAAATGTTTCCTGATGTTACATATTTGCCCCAATATGTTTCTTGCAACTTCAGGGCGATTCATAGTATAAAGATGTACGCCATCAACCCCTGTGGAAAGCAAGTCAACTATCTGCTCAGTTGCATAAGCTATTCCCGCTTCTTTTAATGCTTCAGGATTATGCTCATATTTATCCAATATGCGCTTGAATTTTAACGGAATTGATGCGCCGCATAACGTGGTTATTCTCTCTATTTGCTTTTTATTTATTACGGGCATAATTCCGGCAGAAACAGGTACATCTATATCAATTATATCAAGCTTTTCTTTGAAGTTATAGAAAAAATTGTTATCAAAAAAAAGTTGTGTTATTAAAAAATCAACTCCGGTATTGACTTTTTCTTTAAGATGATGTAGATCAGAAACGCTGTCGGTACATTCTATATGACCTTCCGGATAACATGCCCCTCCTATGCAAAACTTCTCAGATTCTTTTATATACCCTACCAAATCTTTAGCATATTCAAAATCCCTGTTTTTCGATGGGTCAAAACCTTTATCTTCCGGAATGTCCCCCCTCAAAGCCAAAATATTTTCTATATCGGCTGAATTTAGCTTTCTCAAAACGCAATCTATATCTTCTTTCTTAGAATTGATACAGGTTAAATGTGCTAAGCTTTCAATACCGTATTTGTTCTTGATTATATCCGCAATTTCAAAGGTATAGGCCTTGCCACTTCCGCCTGCACCATAAGTAACGCTTATAAAGTCAGGCTTTAAATCCGATAAAGCTTTAATAGTATCCATTACCGTGTCTATAGGAGACTCGGGCTTGGGAGGAAAAATTTCCAGGGATATTACCGGGCCTTTATTAAATAACTCTTTTATCTGCATGCTTTTATTCTCCTTTCAAAGTTTTACAAGTTCAACCGTACCGCAGGCACCTATTTCATCCTCAACTATTATGACCGCCCCTTCAACCCCCTGTATTGACATTGCCGCATTTAACCCCTTTTCTATATCTTTTTTGCTTTTTACCGCATTTGCCGTTGCAGTAGCCACCGCATCCGCCAATACCGCATCTTTTGAAAGTATTACAGCCGCGTCCGCCTTTCCAAAGCTTAAAGAATGGCCTACTGTCCCACTGGAAGCGCAAACCCCATATTCTCCCTTATCATGGGATATAGCTATGCCGATTTTATTGGAAAACACGGATTTGCCTGCATATATGGCAACACATCTGTTCTTTTTAGGTTTGATGAAAACATCTCCACCGTTTTCCACTATTATCTCATTGGAGTATTTAAGCAAAGACTTTCCCACATACTTGGAAACGGCACCTGCCACCGCAGCCATGGGTCCTACGCAGGCCAAGCTTGCTGCTCTGCACATATCTCTGATGATTTCAGGAGCACTCCCACTTGGTTCCATAGGCACAAGGCTCGTTAAAAATTCAGGATGTTTTGTTATATAAGCGGTAATTTGATTCCTGTATTTTATTAGCAAATACTTTGTTTCCTCAATTAAATTAGATTCTGCGGCTATTTGAAGGTCCGATTCCCCCACGGTAATATTAAAGCTTTTCAGTTCATCGGCTCTCATATGCTCTCTGTAAAATCTTTCCTCATACATACAGCCACACGGCTTCCGTTTTAACTGAAATAGCTCTTCTGGGGCATGCGTCAATACACGATTCACAGCCTAGACAAGTTGATTCATTGAAGCTCACTTTCCAATCCTGTTTATCCTGTACCAAAGAATTGCTAGGGCATACTGCAGTGCAAACCCCACAGTGGATGCATTTATCTTTATGAAAATAAACTCTACTCATTTTAACATCACTCCTGCTCTTATATAAAATCTTCATACATTCAAGAGTTTTAAACTTTCAACCTTGGGAAAGGCCCAAATGGGCTCTTGTAAGGTAAATTTTCCATCTTGTATCCATTTTTTCAATTTATCGGCAATCAATCTTGATTTATATAAACTGGATAAAGGAGCCGTTTTTATTTTTTTGCCTTTTAAATTAACCATCCCGCTTCTCAATTCTTCATAACTGCATTTTGCTAATACCGGTTTATCCCTTCTCGGCACGCTGTAGTCAACAATATTCGTATAAATATCCTTATTCCTGACCGATAGACTTTCAAGCAGCTCCTCATCCAGCACAGGGATAGGTATTCCAACCCCTACATATATGGAAGTACCATACCTTTCAAATACGGCAGGCTGTATAAACTCGGTGCTCATTAGTTTCAAATCTCCTATCAAAGCCAGGGTTGCCGATGAAGACAGGGGCACACCATTTTCCCCCCTGGGTTTTTCGCTCACAAATTGGGTGCCTTGCCATGATATATAACCGGGAGCTCCTCCCAGGAAAATCTTCGTGCCTATTCCTATTGTGCGTAAATACGGATCATTTAGGAGAGGGCTTAATTCTCCTGTTGTGGAATAATTTATATTACCCATACAAGGCTCCAAAACCCCCATATATGTATATAAAGCCCTATCGGACGCATTCACCGCAGCCGAATAGTTTTGATAGCAATTGCGTGGGTTAAACAAATATGCCTCATTTATGGATTCCTTTGTAATATAAGTATCCAACTCTTTTCTCGGGTAGCAGTCGGTGCCCTTGCCGTAGGCCTGAAGCCGTATCTTTTTGCCGTCTATCAAGTCGCAGATTACATGAGCTCCGCCGTATTCAATTCCCAAATCTCCCGAAACTTCAGCAGCACCGATATATGAATCAACTGCGGCTAGACCTGCATAAGCATTCACATTGTTCAAAAACACCTTCTCCATCCTTATGGGCGGGTCCGAATGGCCAAAGTTTATAAAAGCACCGGTAGAGCACATGGGGCCAAATGTAGCGGTTGTAACCACATCCACATATTGCGCGGCGTCTTTTATACCTTTTTCATCTGTTATATCAATGATTTCTTCCGCCGTAACAACCACTGCCTTACCCTTCCTTATTTTTTCATTGATTTCTGCAAAAGTCTTCATATTTTTTATCCCTCCTGATATTTATGCTGCCCCACTTCATATCTTCAATTGTATAAGAAACTATATTTACTGCGTAATAAAAGAATTTTGTTTCATTGTACTTTTTAAAAACACTATTAATAAGCGTTTCCTATACAATAAAAAAACTGCCTTTCGATAAAGAAAAGCAGTGATTTTTAGATGCTTAAAGTATTCAATGCATTTGATACTTTAACTCGTGCTTTTTCCTTATCTCTCAGGATAAAAATCCTGCAGGAATTGACACCGTTGCATTCGAATGAGAATGCCGGTTGTCGGGTTTCATCGGGCCAGTCCCTCCACCTCTCTGGATAAGCAAATAATTATTAAATTTTCGCTCTAAAAGATATTTGAATTATATATTAGCCTAAATATCTCCATTTGTCAACAAGAAACGTAACACTTCCTAATATTGTTAAATTTCGACCGCTATAATTGCGAAGTCTAAAGGTTATAGCAGAATTATTGTGCTTATGATTCTCCATGAATCTTCCTTAACCGTTACTACGGTATTATTGTTTTTAAAGTTACGTCGTTTAATGACACATTTCCAACAGTAGTTCCTATTGTTATATTTTCCGCGGCACTATTCCTGACTTCGAATGTATAAACTCCGGGAGTTGATGTTTCTTTAACATGTTCACAATAAAAAGTACTCGAATTAGTATATGATATGGAGAAACCATATAATCCTGTAATAGGGTTACTACCCTTATCCTTTAATGTTATAGTTACGATCGCGTCTGTGTTAACCGGTACATTATCCGAAGGTTCGATTGTCATTGTAGAATTATTAGCTGATATATACACAAATATTAATGTATAATATCTTACAGAGCCGTATCTTCCCGTTACTTTTATTTCTCCATACCCTGGTACTCCGGCAGGTAGTGTTACTTCTACCGTAGCGTTAGAGTCTGTCGCTGTTGCAGCTACCACCGGAATACCCTTTTCCGAGAATGGTATTTCTATGGTATAACACCAATATTGTGCTGATACATCTATTGATTCTCCATTTACAGTTAAACTGCTTAATGATGTATCATCTAAGTCTGAATCTGTTAAACTAGCATCATCTAAACCTATTATGTTTTCAGCTTCTAAAGGTTTTGCATACAGTTCCTCTAAATTAGTCAATCCGCTTACATCCAGACTTGATAAATTATTATTAGATACATCCAGAACAAGTAAATTAGTTAATCCGCTTACATCAAGACTTGTTAATTTATTATTAGATGCATACAGTTCCTCTAGATTAATCAATCCACTCACATTTAGACTTGATAAATCATTATAAGATACATCCAATACAAATAATTTAGTCAATCCGCTTACATCAAGACTTGTTAATTTATTATTAGATGCATACAGTTCCTCTAGATTAATCAATCCACTCACATTTAGACTTGATAAATCATTATAAGATACATCCAATACAAATAATTTAGTCAATTTACTCACATCCAGGCTTGATAAATTATTATCATATACATACAGTTCCTCTAAATTAGTAAATATGCTAATGTCCAGACTTGTAAAGTTTTTATAAGATGCGCCCAGTGCAACTAAATTAGTTAAGTTGCCTACACCATTACTTGTTAAATTATCCCCATATAAATATAGCTCTTCTAAATTAGTCAAATTGCTTACATCTATACTTGTTAAGCTATTATCACATACACTTAGTACAGCTAAATTATTCAATCCGCTTACATCTAGACTTGTTAAATTATCCCAATATAAATACAGCTCTTCTAAATTAGTCAATCCGTTTACATCCAGACTTGATAAATTATTATTATAAGATACATCCAGTACAGTTAAATTAGTCAATCCGCTTACATCCAGATTTGTTAGGTCAGAGAATTCAATAGTAAGTGTTTTGAGATTAGTACCGTTAAAAATATCAAATCCTGTCATATCTGAAATTCCGTATAAATATAATTCGTCATTTGTTTCTGATATGTTTTCTTCAATAATATCTTTTGTTATCACATTATCTTCACTAATACCCAGCAATATTGCTATTCTATTTGCTAATTTCGTATCAGGAAATTGCTGAGCAATAGTAACTGCCGGTCCTACCATGACCGTACATTCTGTTGTCTTGCCTCCATCATTTGTTTTTGCTGTAATGGTTGCAGTTCCTTCTGCTTTTGGTGTTACTACACCATTTTCTACAGTTGCAATACTTATATCGCTTGATGTCCAAGTAACATTTTTGTTTGTTGCATTTGCCGGTTCAACTGTCGCAGTAATTGTTCCTGTCGCTCCACCTGCTTTTAAATTCATTGTAGTCGGCGTAACACTAATATCACTTACCGGAATTACCCCTGTCTGAAAATTAGCCGCCAAGCTGACGTTTTTTTCCGGCATATAAAATGTATAAGGATTATCCCGGCTTATTTCGTTTCCAATAGAATCGGTCCATTTTATAAATCCATATCCCGCATTAGGTATTGCTTTTACAGTCACTTTATCTCCTTTTTCAAAGTAAACCGCATCTGTTACTGTCACACTGCCCCCATTGGCAGGCTTGCCGATTACAGTGACTATATAGGTATCTGACGGTCTTATCACAGCCGCTTCAAATGTTGCTACTGCTTGGTTTAAAGTTGCTATTGCCTCATCTGCTTCTTCCTGAGTAGTTTGAGCATTATCTGCTGCCTTTTGTGCTGCTGTTATTGCGTCTGTTAATTCATCTACCGCTGATTGCGCGTAGTTGCCTACTTCCTGTCCTACTACAGCATTATCTGCTTTTTCCTGAGCGTAAGCTATCGCTGATATTAATCCTTCCTTATAGACTGCAGACACAACTGTCACTTCACAGGCTGCTGTCTTGTTCCCGTCCCGGGTTGTGACTGTTATTGCCGCCCTTCCCGCTGCTATCGGTGTTACCACGCCATTTTTAACTGTTGCGACTTTATCATTGCTTGTTGCCCAGTTTACAGTCTTAATTGTTGCATTTGGAGGGCTTATTGTTGTTGCT
The DNA here is from genome assembly GCA_964520055.1 of uncultured Clostridia bacterium. Lineage (GTDB taxonomy): Bacteria > Bacillota > Thermosediminibacteria > Thermosediminibacterales > Tepidanaerobacteraceae > DUNY01. The sequence goes on along the minus strand of CAZFME010000018.1, from coordinate 2,781 downwards.
ATCCTTCCTACTGCTCCGCCTGCCATTAAAGTCAATTCGGTCGGATTGACCGTAATACCTTTTACAGGTATTGTTGACGGTGTATCATCATCCCTACCTCTTGATGAGCCTCCACCACCTTTTGTCGGTCTTGTACCAGTGTCAACTTCTACACCCGGTGCAGTTTGCACTTTTGCTACCGGTGCTTCTATTTTTGTGCCGTCTGTATTTATCTGTGCTGTCTGTATATTGCCTTTTCCTGTTACTGTTGTAGGAGCATTGATTGTTAAGTTTGTTACATTGGAGTCTGACGCTAGTTTTATATTTACATTGGTTGCTCCTTGGGCAACTTGTAAATTTCCTATAGTACCTCCTAAGGTTTGTATTTGTACTCCTTCCGCTCTGATTTCCACTGATTCAAAGTTACCTATCAATTCTATCAGATCATCTTCATCCAAGCCTTTCGCTATTGTTACATAGCCAAATCCTTCTCCTGTAAGATTCTCTGATTCCAGTATGGCTCCGGATTGTACATCTGTTTCGTCTATTGATGTATTGCCTACCGCCAATACTCTTACCCTATCGCCTTCTTTAATGATTATTATCCTTGAGAATTGACAGTTTTCTATTACTATACTGTTTATGCCGCCGCCTTTTACTACAGTATCGCCCTTTACGGTTACATTGATTAGATGGGCATTGCCTTCGCCTATGCCTTCGCCCAGTATCAAATCACCTTCTATAACCGTATCCTTCAAGGTTATGTCTTTATTGTCGATTTTTACACTGCCGTCAATGTTTCCTGCGGTAAATACACCGGGTTCGGCATAAAGCTTTTTAATAGCCTTTACATAGCTTTTTTCTACTGCAAAAGCCATTTCTGCCCTTGTAAAGGGTTTTGCGGGTTCAAAGCTGCCGTCTTTGTTTTTATTTATATAGCCCTTTGAAATGACTGCAGCAATACCTTTTATGCTCCATTCAGGAATTTTATCTCTATCTTTTACGGATGCTATTATCTTTGTATCTGCATCTTTTTCTATATCGAGTATTCTTGCTATGATTACAGCCGCTTCTTGTTTTGTGATGTTCTGTCCAGGCCTTATGGTGCCGTCGGTAAAGCCTTTTATGTAACCCGCTTTTACTGCTCTGGCTATGTGTTCATAGTACCATTCTCCTTCGTTTACATCTTTGAAGGAGATTTCAGACTTTTCATTGAAGTCGAAAGCCCTGTTTACAATAGCTATGAACTCTGCTCTGCTGATTTCGTTGTCAGGCTTGAAGCTGCCGTCTGTATAACCGGTTACAAAGCCTTTTTCAAAGAGTACTTTGATGCTGTCTTTGGCCCAATGACCTTCATAATCTGTGCCCGGCTGAGCCGACAGAGCTGCAGGAAATACCATCATCAAGCATAATAATAGACAAATTATTTTCTTAAGTTCTCGTTTGGATACCATACTGTTTCCTCCTTCTTTAATCTTAATTATATGCTGATTCTTTAGGCGAAACATAGATAATTATCCCAATAAAACCACCTCCAGCAGTTCATTTACGGTCAGGCGCAATCGCCCGCCACTCCAGATAACATAATCGCCGTCGGTGGTGGCGGTTTTGAAGAATGCTTCATCAGCAAGCTCAGCGTATTTCATGGTGCAAAGCTTGCCGGAAAGGTCTGCTATAACAATGCTGCCGCTTTCCATTTCCATAAACTATCTATAGTCTTTCATAGGCAACACTGCTTTTATATAGTTCATGCACATGCCCCCCTTTCACGCCAATAAATTCCATCCTACAGTTATACTATAGAACAGACTTTTATATTGCGCATCGTCTGAAAAGACGATCTTTTAAAGATATTTTAACCGACAATTAAGTCCTCTCATAAAAATCGCGAGAGGACTTAATGCAAATCGGTCTAACGTATTAAATTATGGATTACTGTCACGGCTTTCGCCCGGGGTTGCAGTGCCTTGAAGCTTAAAGGTGTTGTCCGGATAGCCACTCATTATTTATTATTACTTTCAACAAATCTCATAAGAATTGTTGCAACTTCTGCCCTTGTTACATTACTCTGCGGTTCAAGCTTGTTGTTTTCACTCCCAATAAGCCCTGCACCAACAGCCCATTGTATTGAGGGTATGGCATATTGGGATATTTCAGTAAAATCGCCATACGAGAGTATGTTTGTATCTTCACCCACAGATACATCAATACCTCTTAGATTTGCATAGTTATAAATCATTACAGCAAGTTGTTCTCTAGTGATGTTTTTGCCATGTTCAAACAGATTCTCACCAACATCTTTGATAATACCATTTTCAACTGCCCATGCTATCTCATCAGTGTACCATTTTGCACCCGCAACATCGTCAAAGGCCGGCGATTTTTGAGTAGCCCTTTGAGTAGCCTTTATAGTCTCGCCCTCCAACCAATAGAGAACTGTAGCAAGCATAGCCGGAGTTAAGTTTGTATTTGGTGCAAAGTTCTTTTCATCTATCCCTTTCATTAGGCCGTTTTTGTACATAAATTTAACTGCTTCAAAATAGTAATCATCTGCGTTCACATCATCAAATACTAAAAGGTTTCCGCTTTTTAAAAGCTGAATATTTTTAAGTAAGCTGTATTCATCAATGACACCATAGCCATATATTACATCATAGCCCTGTTCACCCAAATCGATACATGAGCAGCTTATCAGCTTTCTAAACTCCGCAGGTGTTATATCGTGATATTTTTCGACAGCACTTACAGCAATTCCGCACAAAGCGGCTGCAGCGTATGAAGTGCCACTTACTACGGTATAAT
>CAZFME010000017.1:0-27190 GCA_964520055.1 uncultured Clostridia bacterium | reverse complement strand
CATATACGAAGGTTGCTTTTACCCGAAGAGAAGGCATTCGTAGAAACCGTGGAAAGCTGTGAAATCCCCTACTGGTTTCCCAAAAATGCATTTCCCGACGGACGGGAAATTATGCGACTCAAAAATGCAGGTATAGACAGAGTAAATCAGCTTTTCACCCGCCGGAACCTAATTGCCCTTTCACTTATATATCATGAAATACAGAAAATCATTGATGACGATATAAGACAGCTAATGCTTTTGGCCTTTTCAAACACTTTGCTCCATGTCAGTAAACTTAAAAGCGAAACTTTAAGGCCGATGTCAGCCAATTCATATTACTGTATGGGCGACTGGATTGAGGAGAATGTATGGGAGAGATTTGAAAACCGCGTGAAATGGCGTTGGGGTGTATATCGGGGTAAAGAGGAGACTAACCGACTTATCAATGATTACTTCAGTCCGACTGAAAGTTTCAATGGACTTTTACACAGCGGGACTTACATGGAGTTAAACAGCCCAGCCCAAAAACTTTCGGGCATCCCCGATGAAAGCATAGATTACTGTTTTACCGATCCTCCCTACGGTGGGAGTATCCAATATTTTGAGCTTACATACCTTTGGCGCTCATGGCTCGAAATGAGCCATGACTTTATTGACGATGAGATAATTGTTAACGATTTTCAGGGGAAAAAGGATGATAGTTTCGAGAACATGCTGACTGAGGCTTTTTGCGAGATTTACCGGGTCATGAAACCCGGCCGGTGGGTTTCGGTAACCTTTAACAACCGGGATACCAAAATATGGGCAGCTCTTTTAAAGGCATGTCAAACAGCCGGTTTTGAAATGATAAATGTAGTCCCTGAAAACCCTGTAGGTCGTTCTTTTGTCCAATCCTGGTCAAGCAAATCAGTTAAAAGGGACCTTATTTTGAACTTTCGAAAACCGGAAGTTGCCCATAATAACATTATAAATGACAATGATTTTGAAAGATGTAGTGACATGACGGGAATAATTATAGAGAGTGCAAGGGATTTGCTATCTAAAAATAAGCGGGCATTCCTCTCAGAAATTTACGAAACTGCTGTAATCAGATGGATAAACATGGTTTACGGTTGTTTGAAATGTAAAATCTTCAATGATGAATATCAGGATAAAGACATAGAAAACACGGCCCTTGACATAGAGACTGTGGATCAAATCTTGGGACAGGAATCAAATTTTGCGAGAATCGAGGATAATAATAGAATCTTTTACCAAATAAATAATGATTCCGGTATGAAGGCTCTTCTAAAGTGAAGATGACAGCAAGGAATCCCTTCTAAGCAAGATCGTTGTCATTCTACGTGTGGGGAGGTTAAGCCCGCCCCCTATAAGGGATAAACGTAGCAGTGCAGGACGCGGAATTACCGTAAGCCCCTGCGTAGTGCAGGACCATGTTTGGAACGGTCTTTAATCGTTCCAAACAATACCGGGTCTTGCTTTTGTAGAGGCGCCGTCATTTTTACCGGAGTTACTTTCTAAACTTGAATGAAGTTTATGTTCTAGAGATTAGTGGATTAACCAGGGTTTAATATACCCATAAGGCTTTCAGGTAATAAACTGCATTTGACTTTATGATTCATCTGACCACCACTGATGAATACGGGAGATGGTATCTATATCTACAATTATCCATGATAGGATTATCTTTTCTGTGGCATCAGGTCTGCTGGCCGCTTTGCTTTCCTATTGCCTTAACAGTAAAGTATTGAAAAACGTGGGAGAAGAGGCAATAACATTTTGGGCTCCCGCACTTGAAGAGCTTCTCAAGACAGGTTTTGCCCTGGTATTGGGAGGTGGGGTGATTTTATCCCATGTTACATTTGGAGTGGTGGAAGCCTTTAACGATATACGGAAAAATCGAAGCACCACAGCTTATTTGGCGGGAGTTGCAAGTCTTGTGAGTCACAGTGCCTTTGGGGCAATAACTCAGTATTTTATATATTATCTCAATAGTTGCCTATTTGGATTATCTATAGCTATCATTTTTCATGTAGTTTGGAATTATACAGTGGTAAATTTGGGAAAATAGTAATGACAAATGTAATGATAAATCTACCCTGAAAACAACGCCAATAATATTAGATATTGTATTTGCCAGCCATATGAACATTGTTACCAGAAAAATCATTTTCATTTATCTTGTCACGAAGAGGCAAGGGCCCCTAGTGTAGGAAACTTCATTTCATACTTAGGGTAAGTGTGCTTTTCAAAATTAGAAACAGGACATAGATATTTTCAAGACAAAATTGTGTTTTTACAGTAAAATCAATGATATTTTCATGCTTTTATTGATATAGTTACTTGGTTAGGGTATAATAAATTAGTGGCTAGCCCTTAACATATAGGAGGGCTTTTTAGTATTTGCCTGAAAATTAATACTTTTATTTTAAACAGGAGAATATTCAATGAAACAGCTTTTAAAAATCAGCGAAGAGATATTGGAATTTCGAAAATTATTAAAAGACTTAAACCGCGGTGGGTCGCATTTGTTTGCCTATGGGGTCTCGGACTCTCAGCGGGCATATCTTATAGCTGCATTAAAGAGTAGGGTAATACCCCAGATTCTAGTGGTCACGGCCGATTCACTGGAGGCCAAGAAACTTACTGAAGATCTCTCGTTTTTTTTAAGTCCCGAGGAGGTCGCTATTTTCCCCACAAGTTCGGTCCTGCCTTATGAAACTGCTGCACGGAGCCTAGAGTTTACAGCGCAGCGCTTGAAAGTATTGGAAAGTTTACTGCTAAAAAAACCTATGGTAGTGGTAGCCCCTATTCAAGCATTGCTCACAAAAGTGATAGCACCGGAAATTGTGAAAAGATTCACTATCACGCTTAGTGTAGGGGATACGATTTCTATGGATGATATCACATCGAAGCTGTCTGCCATGGGCTATGAACGAGTGGAGATGATTGAAGGGCGGGGGCAATTTGCCGTTCGAGGCGGAATTCTTGACATTTATCCACTTACACGGGAGTATCCGTATCGTTTGGAGTTTTTTGATGAAGAGGTAGATTCGATTCGGGAGTTTTTACTGGAAGATCAACGTTCAATTGGAAAACTTGATAATATTTTTGTGGGCCCCGCTCGTGAGGTAGTTTATGATGAAGATACGGCCAAAACCGCCTCTATTGCCATAGCCGAGGAATTAAAACAGAGGCAGGCTGTGCTTAATTCCCTTGGTCATGTAGAACTTGTCGAACATTTGTCAGAAAAAGTCGAGGCACATATGGGAAAATTATCCAATGGTCTTTTTTTTGAAGCGGCTGAGCTTTATATATCACACCTGTACCCTCACCTTTGCACTGTTATGGATTACTTCGAAAAGAGATTTATATCTATATTGATAGAGCCGGGTAGAATCGGAGAAGCTCAAAAAAATGCCGCTTTTGAGGCAGAAGAGACGTATAAGGGCCTTTTGGAAAAGGGTGAAATACTGGCGTCCCAGGCTAATATTTATTATAGTTCATTTGAAATACTAGAAAGATTGAAAAAAACAAGGACAGTCTATTTTTCCATGTTACCGAAAATATACCCAGAATTTGAACCCCATGGCTTATACTCTTTCCAGTTTCGATCCATGACTCCGCTTTATGGGAAACTTGATCTGTTGGTAGAAGAAATTTTAAGGCTTAAGCGCAAAAAATACAGGATAGTGCTCCTTTCCGGCACCCTGGAACGGGGAGAGCATTTGGTCCGAAGCCTGCGAGAAAAAAACATGGAGACCGGTATATTTACAGAGGATGATGGGCCTTTGCAGCCCGGTCAAGTTGTAGTAATGCCCGGTTCGCTGGAGCGGGGTTTTGATAATCCAGAGATTAAGCTGGCCATTTTTTCGGATTCGGAGGTCTATGGAAGGTCGAAGAAACAGCAAATTCGGCCGAGGCACAGAGCCAAGGGTAAAAGAATTGCTGATTATCAGGAACTGCATGTGGGTGATTATATAGTTCATATTACCCATGGTATCGGAAAATATATGGGTGTCGAGTCACTGGTAGTAGGTGGCCACATAAAAGATTATTTTGCACTTATGTATGCTGGTGGAGATAAACTTTATGTTCCTACCAATCAGGTGGATTTAATACAAAAATATGTAGGGGCTGATGACACAGCACCAAGACTTCATAAACTGGGTGGCAGTGAGTGGAATAAGGTCAAGAGTAAGGCTAAAGATTCAGTAAAACAAATGGCCGAAGAGTTGATAAAACTATATGCGGCCCGGGAATCTATGGATGGTTTTGTCTTTTCCGGTGACTGCCCATGGCAGAAAGAATTTCAGGATATGTTTCCCTATGAGGAAACTTCCGATCAATTGGCTGCCATTGAAGAAGTAAAAAGGGATATGGAAAGGCCTAGACCCATGGACCGACTGCTATGTGGTGATGTGGGGTACGGCAAAACCGAAGTTGCCATGAGGGCAGCTTTTAAAGCCGTTATGGACAACAAACAGGTGGCGGTACTGGTACCTACTACTATTCTGGCCGAGCAGCACTTTCATACGTTTTTTGAACGATTTAGACCTTTTCCTATAAAAGTAGAATCCATCAGTCGATTTAAGTCACCTGCAGAACAAAGGCATATTTTGACAAAACTGAAAACCGGAGAAATCGACATAATTATAGGGACTCACAGACTGCTGCAAAAAGACGTAAAATTTAAGGATTTGGGGCTCTTGGTAGTTGACGAAGAACAGAGATTTGGGGTATCCCACAAAGAAAAGATAAAACAGTTCAAGAAAAATGTTGACGTGCTTACCCTTACAGCTACTCCCATACCCAGGACTTTGCACATGGCAATGAGCGATGTAAGGGACATGAGTATAATAGAGACACCACCGGAAGATCGATTTCCAATTCAAACCTATGTGGTAGAACACAATGAATCGCTTATTCGGGATGCAATCATTCGTGAGCTTTCCCGGGAGGGACAAGTCTACTATGTGCATAACCGGGTTCAGACCATTCATGAGGAAGCCCAAAGTCTGAAACGGCTTGTCCCTGAGGCTCGAATCGCCGTAGCCCATGGGCAAATGAATGAGGATGAATTAGAAGAAGTTATGCTGGGATTTTACGGGTATGATTTTGACGTACTGGTATGTACTACCATTATAGAGACAGGGCTTGACATACCCAATGTCAATACCCTGATTGTCACTTCAGCCGATAGGTTGGGACTTTCACAGCTCTATCAGCTCAGAGGGCGGGTGGGCCGATCCAATCGGCAGGCTTTTGCTTATTTGACTTACAAAAAAGACAAGGTGCTGAGTGAAGCAGCGGAAAAGCGGCTCTCTGCCATTCGGGAATTTACTGAATTTGGATCAGGATTCAAAATAGCCTTAAAGGATCTGGAAATTCGCGGAGCTGGCAACATTCTTGGCACCGAACAGCATGGACATATGATGGCAATAGGATACGATCTTTATACCAAGCTTTTGGCAGCGGCGGTAAAGGAACTTAAGGGTGAAAAGGAACAAGAAGAATTGCGGCCTGTCTTGGAACTTGACATCAATGCCTATATTTCCGATGAATATATAAGCAATGCAGCTTTGAAGATGGAAATTTATCGGCGAATAGCATCGGTTGATACCGTAGATGAAGTTAATGATCTAGAGGAGGAAGTGGAAGACCGCTTCGGTGATATTCCGGAACCTGCCAGAAACCTGATCATGATATCTCGCATTAGGGTTTTAGCAGCTAAGCTTCAGATAGCAAGCATTATACAACAGGGTGATGTAATAAACATAAAATTTTGTAATAATACTGACAAATTGACACCGGAATTATTGATAAGTATTAAGACGGTACTTAATAGGCAAGTAAACATTATAGGTACAAAGACTCCGACAATTGTTGCAAAAACCAGAGGCAGTACAGGAACAAAACTTTTATTGCGATTACAGAAAATTTTGGAAGAAATAAAGGCTATGCAGGAATCCTGCAGTGTAGTATAATAGAGAAAGCTCTAAACAACCGGGGAACGAGGAGGATTTTATGAAGACTATTAAAGTTTTAATTCTTTTATTAACACTTATCATAGCCATGACGGGGTGCCAAAACATAGAAAAAGTTGAAACCCCGGAGGGTAAGACTATTGACGGTCAAGATGTCATAGCAAAGGTCAATGATGAATTAATTCTAAAATCCGATTATGATCGTCAGGTAGCACAGGTTAAAAATGCCCTTGAGGCCAATGGTCAAGATTTTTCCACGGCTGAAGGTAAAAAGGTATTACAGGATGTTAAAGAAAAGGTACTGGAAGCAATGATAAGCGACCAACTGATACTGCAGCAGGCAAAAGAAAATAATATTGTCTTAGAAGAAGGGGAATTTAAGCAGGCCATAAGTAATTTAGAACAGTATCACGGAGGCAAGGATGCCCTGGAAAAATACTTAAAGCAACAGGGTCTTGACCGGCAAACTTTTGAGACATTGATTAGAGAGCAGCTTATAATAAACCAGTTCAAAGAAAAACTTACATCACATATAAAGGTTACCGATGAAGAGGCTAGAAAATACTATACTGATAATAAGGCAATGTTTGAGCTTCCGGCACCGGAAATACGTGCAAGTCACATATTAGTTGATACAGAAAATGAGGCAAAAAAGATTTTAGCTGAAATTAAAACCGGAGCCGATTTTGAAAAATCAGCCGCAGAATACTCCAAAGATCCCGGTTCTAAAGAACTGGGCGGGGACCTGGGCTATTTTCCCAAGGGCAAGATGGTGCCTGAATTCGAAAGTGCAGCTTTTGCGTTAAAACCAGGGGAAATAAGTGATGTTGTTAAAACTGAACACGGTTATCATATAATCAAAGTTACCGGTGAGAGGACCTCTTTAAGCTATGATGATGCCAAAACCTATATAATTCAAAACTTGGAAAATGCCAAAAAGGAAGAGGAGTTTTCCAAGCACCTGGATAATGGGAAAAACAATCGAAGATTGAAAGATTTTTATAACTTTTCTTATGTTTGCCTTTAATGAATAGAACTGACTTGTAAGATATATACTATATGTGAAAGTAAAAACCAGAAAACAAGGAGGGAAATTTATTGAAGGCAACAGGAATTGTTCGGCGCATAGATGATCTGGGCCGAGTAGTGATACCCAAAGAGATTCGTCGGACCCTCAGAATTCGCGAAGGCGACCCTCTTGAGATATTTACAGATCGGGAAGGGGAAGTAATACTAAAAAAGTATTCTCCAATTGGAGAACTGGGAGATTTTGCCAAGGAATACGCTGATTCACTTCATGATTCTGTAAACCATATCACATGTATTGCTGACAGAGACGCAATTATAGCAGTTGCCGGAGCGCCGAAAAAGGAATATATGGACAAGTCCGTAAGTCCTACCCTTGAAAAGATTATGGATGAGCGCAAAACCGTCCTTATACCCAAAACCAATGAGAAAGATTATATACGTGTTACCATAGACGAGGATGAAGGTAAAATCAAGTATTCAAGTCAAGTTATTTGTCCCATTATTGCCGAAGGTGACCCAATAGGTGCGGTCATATTACTTTCTAAAGATCTCAACATCGGCATGGGAGATATGGAAGTCAAGATAGCCGAAACAGCGGCGGGATTTCTGGCAAAGCAAATGGAACAATAAAAAAATAGCAGCTTAGCTGCTATTTTTATTGTAATTAGCATACCACATGCTATATCCGTGGTTCAAAAGCTTAGAGCTATGAGTAGAAAAAAATACCTCATCTCGTTATTTACTCCCTTAAAGCCTTTACACTTGCTCCTACCAGCTGCTTACCATTTTGTGGACCTGCCTTAGTGACTTCAGTAGCAATGCCGGAAAACCTGGCAATATTCTTGGCGAAGCTTTCCGCAAGCTTGTCAGCCGTTTTATCATAGGCGGCTTTATCGCTCCAAGTATTCTTGGGGTTTAATATTTCAGAAGGAACATTGGGACAGGTTTTAGGAATCATCAATCCGAAGACGGGATCCTGTTCATATTCCACTGATTCTAAATCGCCGTCTAATGCCGCTTTGATCATAGCTCGGGTGTATTCCAGATCCATACGTTTACCGACACCGTAAGAACCTCCGGTCCAGCCGGTATTTACCAGAAATACGTTTGAATTGTGTTTTTCAATTTTTTCGCCTAGCAGTTTTGCGTATACCATTGGTGAAAGAGGTAAAAACGGAGCGCCGAAACAGGAAGAAAAAGTAGCCTGTGGTTCAGTGATTCCTCTTTCAGTGCCTGCCAGTTTACTAGTGTAGCCGGAAATAAAGTAGTACATAGCTTGCTCTTTGCTCAGCTTAGCTATGGGCGGTAGCACTCCGAAGGCATCAGCCGTCAGAAACACCACTGTCTTTGGATGATTTCCCAGGCCTGGGATAATAGCACCGGGAATAAACTCCACCGGATAAGCCGCCCGTGTGTTTTCTGTTACTTCATCGCTGTCGTAATCAGGAATTCCGGTTTTTTCATCTATAGTAACATTTTCCAATACTGAGCCGAATTTTATAGCATCAAAAATTTGAGGTTCTTTTTCACGGGTAAGGTTAATACACTTAGCATAGCAACCACCCTCAAAGTTAAAAATCCCTTCTTCAGACCAACCGTGCTCGTCGTCACCTATGAGGTATCGGTGCGGGTCGGCGGATAGGGTGGTTTTTCCTGTGCCGGAAAGCCCAAAAAACAGTGCCGTGGAACCATCCTTTCCCACATTTGCGGAGCAATGCATGGAGAGCACTCCCTGCTCGGGCATCAAATAATTCATTACAGAGAATATAGATTTTTTTATTTCACCGGCGTATTGGCTACCACCGATAATGACCATTTTTTTCTCAAAGCTTATTATGATAAATGCTTCGGAATTTATATTGTATTTTTTTGGATTTACTGCTTTAAAACCGGGAGCACATATAACGGTAAAACCGGGTTCAAAGCTTTCGAGTTCTTCTTTATTGGGGGCGATAAAGAGCTGGTTACAGAAAAGGGCTTGATAGGCGTATTCATTGATAAAGCGAATAGGGAGCCGGTATTTATGATCGGCTCCCGCAAAACCGTCAAATAAGAAGATATCACGGTTTTGAAGATATGCCGAAAGTTGTTTCAATAAGTTTTCGAAATGCTCTTTTTCGATGGGCTTGTTATTTCCCCACCATATTTTGTTGTGAACGGAAGGTTCGTCAACGATAAATTTATCGTGAGGTGAACGCCCGGTATATTTTCCTGTGTAAACATTGAGGGCACCGCTTTCGGTTAAAATGCCTTCTTTCCTCTTCAGTGCCTCTTCAACCAGACGCGGAACTGAGAGATTTTTGTAAACGTTTTTGGTATTATAAAGACCGATAGAAATTAGTTTATCCATTAATTAGACCTCCGATTTCTAAAAAATATAATTACCATCCATTATACAGCATTTTTCGAAACATTACTAGATAATAATTACTCATATTCAGCTAAAAAATAAAGACAGCTTAGTTACAAAGCTATTTTTAAACGATTTCACCATAATAAAACAGCGTACCTGTATATGAAACAAACTATAATCTTTTTAATAAATATTGCTGCACCCTATAGAATAGAATATAATAGATGAAGAGTTCTAAAAGAAAGGCGGATATTTTTTTGGCAGACAAAAAGGATTCCTTTTTAAAAGGTGCTTTAATCTTGACAGTAGCAGGCTTTTTGGTAAAAATTTTAGGTGCCATATACCGAATTCCCTTGGCACGTTTAATAAAAGACGAGGGAATGGGTCTTTATCAAATGGCTTACCCTATATACTTAATCCTGCTTTCAATATCTACTGCCGGACTTCCTACGGCAATATCCAAAATGGTGTCAGAAGATGTAGCCCTTGGTAGATTTAAAAACGCCTACCGGATATTTAGAGTATCTCTGGCAGTGCTGGCTTCAGTAGGACTTGTCCTAACCATTATTCTGGTAGCCGGGGCAGAGCTGCTGGCGGTAAAGGTTTATCAAAACCCCAAGGCTTTTTACTCCATTATAAGTATCGCACCTGCAATATTTTTCGTTTCGGTAATGTCATGTTTTAGGGGATTTTTCCAAGGATTGCAGGACATGACCCCTTCAGCTGTCTCTCAAGTAGTGGAGCAAATAGGTAGGGTGCTGGCAGTGTTTATCCTTGCAGATTTGCTGTTGCCTCGCGGTGTGGAGTATGCTGCTGCTGGGGCTGCTTTCGGACCGGTAGTAGGTGCGATAGCCGGGCTTATTGTGCTTGTTTTTTTGTATTATATCAGAAAAAGGTCTTTGCTTGAAAAAACACAGTTTGATAAAAGCCGATATCTGGAAAGTTCGATACATATCATATACCGCTTATTTTTCTTTGCTATACCAATAACACTGGGAGGGCTTATCAGTCCCTTTATGAACATGGCCGATGCGGCTATTGTAAGCAGTCGGTTGCAGCAAGCTGGGTTTTCCGTCAAACGGGCAACGGAACTTTTTGGGCAGCTCACCGGTATGGCAGCTCCCCTTATAAACTTGCCTGTTGTCGTGACAACTGCACTGTCTGTCAGTTTGGTGCCTGCCATTTCTGAGGCCATGGCCTTAAAAAACAGACAAATGGTTGCTACTAGGGCCGAAATCGGTATGAGAATGAGCGTGATATTCGGTCTGCCGGCGGCAGTAGGTATGTATGTATTGGCCAAGCCAATAACAGTGCTCCTCTATAAAAATGCCGAGGCAGGAGTTTCGCTGGAGATTCTTTCATGGGGAGTGGTATTTTTAGCTCTGACTCAGACTACCACCGGGATTCTTCAGGGTATCGGAAAGACTATGATTCCGGTGAAAAACATGTTGATTGGAGCAGTTATTAAAGTTTTTATCAATTATTTTCTTACAGGGGTTCCCTATATCAATATAAAAGGAGCGGCTCTTGGAACGGTTATAGGCTATTTAATACCTTCATTTTTAAACACTGCAGCAGTGGCCTATTGGACTGATCTGGTGATAGATTTAAAATACATTGTGTTTAAGCCTGCTTTTGCCGCAGGTCTGATGGGAGTCAGTGTCAGTTTTGTTCATGGAAAACTCATGGCCTCAGGTCTTACACAAAATAAAGCCACTGTGTTTGCTATAGCTTTGGGAGCGGTTATATATACTATAGTGCTGCTTTGCATCGGCGGTCTTAGGAAAAACGACTTAGAGCTATTACCTGGTGGTCGGAGAGTTGTCATGTTTTTAAATAAATTTGGAGCTTTCAGGAGGTAATATCAATTGTCAAAACGTACATTAGATGATTTAGTGGATATAATGGCGAAACTTCGAGGAAATCCCGGCTGTCCCTGGGACAAGTCCCAAACCCAGGAAACCCTTAAACCTTTTCTCATTGAAGAAGCTTATGAAGTGATAGATGCCATTGATAGAAATAACACAGAAGACCTTATTGAAGAACTTGGCGATCTTTTACTTCAAATAGTATTTCACAGTCGTCTTGCCCAAGAACGAAATGATTTCGACATGGGTGATGTTATCGAAGGGATTTGTGATAAAATGATTCGGCGACACCCTCATATCTTCGGCGGTATCACCGTAGAGGGGACCGATGAAGTATTAAAAAACTGGGAGGATATCAAGCGGCAAGAAAAGGACTTAAAAACCGAGACGCAGAGTATGATGAATTTGCCGGAAACCTTACCGGCTTTGATGGAAGCTTTTAAGGTTCAGGAAAAAGCAGCTCGTGTAGGTTTTGATTGGGATGATGTCAGCGGTGCATTTCATAAAGTTTATGAAGAACTGGACGAGCTTAAAGAGGTATATAATGCAGGAAATAGTGACAAAATAAGAGAAGAAATGGGAGACTTAATCTTTGCCTGTGTAAATGTAGCACGTTTTTTGGAGGTGGAACCGGAGCTTGCCTTAAAAGATGCTGTAAAAAAATTTATACGCAGGTTTAATTTTGTTGAGGCCGAAGCAGCAAAATCCAACAAGAATTTACAGGATATGAATTTACAGGAAATGGATGTATTATGGCAACAAAGCAAAAATCAAGAAAAAAAGTTGTAATTTTTCTTCAGAAAGAAGGATTTTGTCAATAAGTGGAGAATAGTCCAATATGCAATTAATTAACATCAGGGAGGGAATTTTGTGAACAAAGCCGAACTTATTTCTGTGATGGCCGAAAAGAGTGGAATGACAAAAAAAGATTCTGAGAAAGCTCTTAATGCCTTCATTCAAGCAGTGGAAGAAGCTCTAGTAGAAAGGGACAAGGTCCAGCTGGTCGGATTCGGGACATTTGAAGTCAGAGAGAGGAGTGCTAGAAAGGGTCGCAATCCTCAAACCGGTGAGGAAATCGATATACCCGCAGCTAGTGTCCCGGCTTTTAGGGCGGGTAAAGCCTTAAAGGACAGCATTAATAAATAAAAATAGCATCCCCTTTAAAAAACAGGCCTATATAATATAGGCCTGTTTTTTTCTTTACACAAGTATTTTTTATTACTGTTGCTGCTTATCATGATTTAGACCGAGTTTAATAATATAGACAGCTTCAGACTGAGTGCATTTTATATGATTTGATTAAAAACATGTGGAATTATTTATTTTTAAATAAACATACTAAATATAAGTAAGCTTAATCAAGATTTCAGTGTAGAAACTCTTCTGAGGTGCCGTCATCTTCACCGGAGCAATACAAAGGAGCAAAGGAAATTTGAAATATCAAGGAGGCTTTACATGTATAAAAGGTTGATAGTTGTAGCATTGGTATTAGTGCTGGCAATAACTTACACCATAGGATGTGCTAAACCCGCCAAAAAACCTGCACCTAAAATCCCCGATAAAATAAGCAGGGGAGCGGGAAAAGAGCCTGTGCTCAGCGTATATGAAGTTCAAACCCACAGTGTGAAGGAGATGAAACTGGAAGATTATGTGACCGGTGTAGTAGCTGGAGAAATGGAAAATCACTGGCCAGTGGAAGCTCTGGCAGTTCAGGCTATTTTAGCTAGAACTTATGTGCTGGAATTTATCGAGGATAAGGGTGGTTCAAAATACAGTGGTGCCGATATTTCCACGGATTTTGAAGAGGCTCAGGCCTGGAATCCGAAAAACATCAACGACAGGATAAAAAAGGCAGTAAAGATGACTCGTGGTGAAGTAATCACATATAAGGGTGAATATATCAAGGCGTGGTTTCACTCTCATGCGGGCGGGATCACGTCTACCGCCAAAGAGGGCCTAAATTTCAAAGAGGCGGAACCCCCGTATATAAAAGTCACAAAATCACCGGATACCGATGCGGGACCGGCAGGTAAGAAGACTTGGTCCGCCTCATTTTCAAAAGATGAAATAAGCTCTGTAATAAGAGATAAATTAGGTGTGCAAACCGGGCCTATCGACAGTGTCAGTGTGGCAAAGCGGGGACCTTCCGGCAGGGCTACACATCTTAAAATCGGAAATGCGACGGTATCAGCTCCGGAACTCCGCATTGCTCTTGGGAGTATGGATATGAGGTCAACCCTTCTTACAAGTTTTAAATTAGAAGGAGACCGGGTGTTGATGGCAGGTAAAGGTTTCGGACACGGTGTAGGCCTTTCTCAGTGGGGTACCAATGTCATGGCCAAACAGGGAAAAAAAATAGAGGATATAATACGTTACTATTTTAAAGACATAGACATTGTAAAACTGTGGAAGTAACATATTCTTAAACCCTCTCGAATAAAATTAAAAGAAAGAACTTAATGTAGGGGAGGGTTTTGGTTGTGGAAGAAAAGACCCGTCATAAAATAACACTGATCAATAGGGAAATACTGGATATTAACGGTGTTATAAATGTAGAAAAGTTTACCGATGAGGATATAATGCTGGAAACCGACCAGGGAATGCTCAATATCAAAGGTGAAAAGATGTATATGAAACAACTCAATTTGGATGCCGGTGTGATTATGATAGAAGGCGTATTCAAGGCATTGACCTACCATGAAGGCTCCATCGCCGGGCAAAAAGGGAAAAGTTTGCTCAGCCGTCTGCTGAAGTAGGCTTTTATAGGGGGATGATAAACTTGGGCCTTTGGGAGATGGAACCTCAAATTATACTCTTGATAGTGTCCCTAATTATAGGACTGGTTACCGGATTATTATTCGATATATATCGGCATATAAGAAACCTGCTTGCCCCAGGGCCTTATCTTACAGCTCTTGGGGATTTCTGTTTTTGGGGACTCATTACAGCCATTACATTCTCATCGCTTTTAGCTATAAGCTACGGTCAAGTTCGAGGGTATGTTTTTTTTGGCATTGCGGTCGGATTGTCTTTGCATCTTCATTTTATCAGTCGCTATGTAACTATTTTTTTTATTGCACTCAATATTTATGTTGTTAGGTTTTTGCGAAAGATATTATCCTGTACCAGCGAAGTAAATAAATTCAGGCCTTTCCGACTTATCCGCAGGATATGGATTGATGCCCGAAGAATATTTTCAAAGATAAAATATAAATAATGCAGGACTTTTAGATTTTTCATCGAAATGTAAATATAATACAGTCGGAGGTCCTGATAAAAATGAACAGTAAAAAAAAATTTAAAGTTCGTCACGTATTGTTTTTACTTTTTTTAATATATGTGGTTTCCACCTTAATAATGCAACAGTTTAAAATTGTGGATCTAGCGGGGCAGGAGGCACAGCTTCAAATCCGGATGAAAGAGGCAATGGAGTTCAGAGATGAACTTAAAAAGGAGATAAGCCTTCTCCACACCGATAAGTATATTGAAAGGGTTGCCCGTGATGAACTGGGATTGGTAAAACCTGGAGAATATATATATAAAGGTGTTAAAAAATCTAAAGAGTAGGTTTGTTTATTGACGAAAGGAGAAACTTAAAGTATAATTGACAGTATCGAAGCAAGATTATAGAGGGAGGAATTCTTTAAGTATGCCTGTTGAGGTAGGCCAAATTGTAGAGGGGAAAATAACGGGGATTACAAGATTTGGGGCTTTTGTGGAAATATCCGAGGGTGTTACAGGATTGGTCCACATTTCTGAAGTAGCTGACAGCTTTGTAAGAGATGTAAATGATTTTCTAAAAGAAGACGAGATCGTCAAGGTAAAGGTTATATCCATTGCTGAGGATGGCAAGATCAGCCTTTCCATTCGTAAGACGAAAGAGGCTTCCAAGAATAGAAAGCCTAAAGAAAATGATATGAGTTTCGAGGATAAGCTGGCTAAGTTTTTAAAAGAAAGTGAAGAAAAGCTATTAGACATTAAAAAGAATCACGAATCCAAACGGGGTTCTGGAGCTTATGGAAGAAGGAAAGTCTTATAGAGGATTTATACTGATTCATATTTGCAAGTAAAAATTATCCAGGGAAATTCCCTGGATTTTAAATTTATTGAAAAGGAGTTAAAAGATGAGAGCTGCGGTAATAGACTTGGGTTCCAATTCAATAAGGCTTTTGGTGGCTGAACTATCGGTAGGTTTCGTTGCTTCTGTGCATCGAGACATGGTAACCACACGTTTAGGCCGCGGAGTAGCCCGAAACCGACGACTTGACGAGAAGTCCATGACCGATACCTTATCAGTTCTTACATATTTTATGAATAAGGTTAAATCAAAGCAAGGCGAAAGTATTTGGGCATTTGGCACCAGTGCCCTTCGGGAGGCAAAAAACAGTAATGATTTTCTAGACAGGGTAAGACAGATTGGGCTTGAAGTGGACATCCTATCAGGGCAGGAGGAGGCTTTTTTATCTTTTTTGGGGGCTAAAGCAGGCCTTAAGCTTTCAGGGATGACTTTGGTGATAGATATTGGGGGCGGTTCTACAGAGCTTGTTTTAGGCAGTGAAAGAATAGAAAAAAACGAAAGCTTGCCTATGGGAGCGGTGAGCTATACTCAAATATATTTTAAATCCGACCCGCCAAGACATGAGGATATTGTAAGGGCCCGTAGTGCCATTAGCGAACTTTTCGTGGATTTTGCCGAATATTATAAACAAGCTCAAAACAACAGTGATATCACTGTTGTTGGAGTGGGCGGTACCTTAACCACCCTTTCCGCCATGGTGCAAGAGCTTAAAGTGTATGATACTGAAAAAATACACGGTTATTGCCTTGATAAGGCCAATGTGGACCGACTACTTTCAAAGCTTTTATCCTCGACAATAAATGAAAAGCGTAAGCTTAGCGGCCTTTCACCTGAGCGAGCCGATATCGTCACGGCCGGAGTTTTGATTGCTCAGACCATCATGCAAGATCTTAATATTTCCCGAGTTGTAGTAAGTGAAACGGATATAATGGAAGGTTACCTTTTGAAAAAAATCGGCAAATAGAATAATCAGTATTACCGTAAGTTTCTATGGTATTTAGCTTTAACCAAATCCCCTAAAAAAAATTCTCGCCAAACGTTGACAGACTTGAACAAATATGGTATTATATTAAACTGCATAATCGTTAGCAAAAATCGTGCCATTGTTTATTTTAACCTAATTGCATAATATTTCCTGTTTTAGGAGATAGTATAATAGATATTCTTGCCTAAAACCAAAAGCAAGGCAGTGCATGTCCGCTTTTGGCTATTTTTACTTATAAAAAGGGGTGAGGGAAACATGGTTCAGATTACTACCATAGGTGATCGCACCCGATGGAGTTATTCTAAAATCGATGAAGTTATGGGGATGCCTGACTTAATCGAAATTCAGAAAGATTCATATCAGTGGTTTCTCAGGGAAGGCCTTACAGAAGTTTTTCATGACATTTCCCCTATTGAAGATTTTACAGGTAATCTGGTATTGGAATTTATTGATCATAAGCTTGAAACTACCCCTAAGTACTTAGAAGATGAGTGTCGAGAACGAGATGTGACTTATGCAGTTCCGATCAAGGTTAAGGTCCGGTTGATAAATAAAGAGACCGGAGAAGTGAAGGAGCAGGAGGTTTTCATGGGGGATTTCCCCCTTATGACAGAAAACGGTACTTTTATTATCAACGGTGCGGAACGGGTTGTTGTAAGCCAATTGGTTCGTTCTCCGGGAGTATATTTTAGCAGCCAGCGGGACAAAAACGGTCGGGAGCTGTTTTCCGGAACCATGATCCCTAATAGAGGGGCTTGGTTGGAAATGGAGATGGACTCAAATGAAGTTTTACATGTTCGAGTTGACAGGACTCGTAAACTGCCCATTACCGTTTTGCTTCGCGCTTTAGGTTACGGGACCAATGCTCAGATATTAGAGCTCATGGGTGAAGATGAGAGGATTTTGCGCACATTTGAAAAGGATAATACGGAAAACCAAAATGAAGCCCTTATAGAAATTTATAAAAGGCTTCGCCCCGGTGAACCGCCAACAGTGGAAAATGCGAAATCATTACTCGGATCTTTATTTTTCGATGCAAAACGATATGATTTAGCTCATGTAGGTCGGTATAAGTTCAATAAAAAGCTACGGCTAAGGGATCGTATCATCGGCAAAATAAGTGCTGAAAACGTGGAAAATCCTACGACCGGTGAAATAGTTCTTAAAAAAGGCGATAAAATCAATCGCAAGACTGCAGAACTACTAGAATCCCTAAAAATCACGGAACTTAAAATCGAGTTGCCCGAAGACCGGACGGAATCCAGAATGCACGGTGAATATCGCCCTAGGATTGTCAAGATCATCAGTAATGGATATTCTGACGAGCCTGGTCCTGAAGGCCATAGAACAGAAAAACATGTAACAGTGGAAGATATTGTAGCCGCTGTCAATTACTTTATAAACCTGCCTTATAGAATCGGAAAAATTGATGATATCGATCATCTTGGTAACCGGCGCCTTCGCTCGGTAGGAGAGCTTTTACAAAACCAATTTCGCATAGGTCTTGCCAGAATGGAGAGAGTGGTCAAGGAGCGTATGACCATCCAGGATGTGGATACAATTACACCTCAAGGTCTTATAAACATCAGGCCTGTAGTGGCCTCTATCAAAGAATTTTTTGGCAGTAGCCAGCTTTCTCAGTTCATGGACCAGACGAATCCTTTGGCAGAATTGACCCATAAGCGCAGGCTAAGTGCTTTAGGGCCTGGTGGCTTAAGTCGGGACAGGGCGGGTTTTGAAGTGCGAGATGTTCACCATTCTCACTACGGACGCATGTGTCCCATAGAAACCCCTGAAGGTCCTAATATCGGTCTAATCGGTTCATTGAGTACGTACGCACGGGTAAATAAATACGGATTCATAGAGACTCCCTATCGCAAAGTTGATAAGGAGCGGGGTGTGGTTACTGATGAAATTGAGTACCTCACCGCTGATGAAGAAGATGCATTTATTATAGCGCAAGCTAATGCACCTCTGGATGAAGAGGGTAGATTTGTACAAAAGAGGATTGTTGCAAGGTACGCCGATGAAACCATCGTAGTCCCCGCAGAAGACGTGGATTATATGGACGTATCGCCGAAACAGCTGGTGTCGGTGGCAACTGCTTTGATTCCTTTCTTGGAACATGATGATGCCAACCGCGCTCTCATGGGTTCTAACATGCAGCGGCAGGCGGTGCCCCTCTTGACAACCGAAGCCCCGCTTGTAGGTACCGGGATTGAGCATAAGGTGGCAATAGACTCCGGTGTAATGATTCTGGCAAGAAACAGCGGTATCGTGGAAAGGATTACAAGCCGGGAAATTGTTGTCAGGCGGGATAGTGACAGAAATTTGGATGTATATAAGCTTCATAAGTTTATGAGATCCAATCAAGGGACTTGTATCAATCAAAGACCCATTGTAAAAAAAGGTGAAGAGGTTCTTAAGGGTCAGCCTATAGCCGACGGTCCTTCCACTGATCACGGCGAGCTGGCCTTAGGTCGCAATGTTTTGGTGGCTTTCATGCCTTGGGAGGGGTACAATTACGAAGATGCAATATTACTTTCTGAACGACTTGTAAAAGATGATGTATTTACCTCTATTCACATAGAACAATATGAAGCTGAAGCTCGGGATACCAAATTGGGTCCTGAGGAGATTACCCGAGACGTTCCCAATGTAGGTGAAGAAGCCTTGAAAGATTTGGATGAACGCGGAATTATTTGGATCGGTGCGGAAGTTCGGGCAGGGGATATTTTGGTGGGCAAAGTGACCCCCAAGGGTGAAACCGAACTTACCGCCGAAGAAAGGCTGCTCAGAGCCATTTTTGGTGAAAAAGCCCGAGAAGTTAGGGACACTTCCCTTAGAGTGCCCCACGGGGAATATGGCATTGTTGTTGATGTAAAGGTGTTTGCCCGGGAAAACGGGGATGAGCTGCCACCCGGTGTCAACGAACTTGTACGGGTATATATAGCCCAGAAAAGGAAAATATCCGAAGGGGATAAGATGGCCGGCCGTCACGGCAATAAAGGTGTTATTTCTCGAATAATGCCTGCTGAGGATATGCCTTTCCTACCTGACGGGACTCCGGTGGACATCGTTTTAAACCCCCTAGGCGTTCCTTCCCGCATGAATATCGGTCAGGTCATGGAAACTCATCTGGGGTGGGCGGCCAAAGTCTTAGGCTGGTATGTGGCTACACCGGTATTTGACGGTGCCGAAGAAAATGAAATCTTTGATACACTGAAAAAGGCACAAGTTACGGAAGACGGTAAAACAGAGTTACGGGATGGCCGGACGGGACTTCCCTTTGACCGCCGTGTGACGGTAGGTTACATGTATATGCTCAAGTTGGCCCACTTAGTGGATGACAAAATCCACGCCCGTTCTACTGGACCCTACTCCCTTGTTACTCAGCAGCCTTTAGGCGGGAAAGCTCAGTTCGGGGGTCAGCGGTTCGGAGAAATGGAAGTTTGGGCGCTGGAAGCTTATGGTGCAAGCTATACCCTACAGGAGCTTCTTACAGTGAAATCCGATGATGTTTTGGGTCGTGTAAAAACATATGAAGCCATAGTCAAGGGAGAGAATGTACCGGAGCCGGGTATACCTGAATCCTTTAAAGTTTTGATAAAAGAACTCCAGTCCTTGGCTTTGGATGTAAAGATTATATCTAAAGATGCTGGAGAAATACAAATCAAGGAAAACGATGAGGATAACGAGGAAGAAGTGTCTCTGGATGTAAACATGGAAGGGCTGGAAGACGGAGAGAAGCCCGGCGGTCACTATAGTGATGATGAAGAGGATTCAGAGTCTGAAAGTGCTGATGAAACTGACGACGATGATGTCATGTATGATGATTATGATGACGACAAAGATGAGGATATAGATTTGGCCCCGGAAGAGGATTTTGCTTATATTGACAAAAATGAAGATTTAGATGATATTTAAAAACCCCAACCAAGCAGTGAAGGGAGAGAAACACTTGTTGGAACTCAATTATTTTGATTCCATAAAGATAGGTCTTGCTTCACCGGAACAGATCAGGGAATGGTCCAAGGGAGAGGTAAAAAAGCCTGAGACTATTAATTACAGGACCCTGAAGCCGGAAAAACAGGGGCTGTTCTGTGAACGCATATTTGGCCCGGCAAAAGATTGGGAGTGCCACTGCGGTAAGTACAAAAGGGTGAGATATAAAGGTGTTATCTGTGACCGCTGTGGTGTGGAAGTCACGAAATCAAAAGTCCGCCGGGAAAGAATGGGACATATCGAACTGGCGGCACCGGTTTCCCATATATGGTTTTTAAAGGGAATACCCAGCCGCATCGGCTTAATTCTTGATATGTCACCCCGGTCTTTGGAAAAGGTTATATATTTTGCTTCTTATGTAGTGGTTGATGCCGGCAATACAACCCTCATGAAAAAGCAATTGTTAAATGAAAAAGAGTACCGGGAGTATCGGGATAAATACGGTAATGCTTTCAGAGCTGGGATGGGAGCTGAATCCATCAAAGAACTTTTGACCGAAATAGATTGTGAAAAACTATCAAAAGAGCTTCGGTCAGAATTAAAGGATGCAACCGGTCAAAAACGTGTTAGGATTCTTAGACGGCTGGAAGTTGTAGAGGCTTTTAGAAAATCAAAAAATAAACCCCAATCAATGATTCTTGAAGTAATTCCGGTGATTCCACCGGATCTTCGACCAATGGTACAATTAGACGGAGGCCGTTTCGCTACATCGGATCTGAATGATTTGTATCGAAGGGTTATCAATAGGAACAACCGGTTAAAGCGACTTTTGGATTTGGGTGCACCCGATATTATTGTAAGGAACGAAAAGCGAATGCTTCAGGAGGCCGTGGATGCACTGATAGATAACGGCCGGCGAGGACGACCCGTAACAGGTCCTGGCAATAGGCCCCTTAAGTCCCTAAGTGATATGTTAAAGGGTAAGCAGGGACGGTTTCGGCAGAACCTGCTGGGAAAACGTGTTGACTACTCGGGACGATCGGTTATAGTGATAGGCCCTGAGCTTAAACTCTATCAATGCGGTTTGCCCAAGGAAATGGCCTTGGAACTGTTTAAGCCCTTTGTCATGAAAAAATTGGTATCCGAAGGGCATGCCCATAATATCAAAAGTGCAAAGCGTATGGTAGAGCGGGTAAGGCCTGAAGTTTGGGATGTGCTTGAAGATATTATAAAAGACCATCCGGTGCTTTTAAACCGTGCCCCCACCTTACACCGTTTAGGGATTCAGGCTTTTGAGCCTGTATTGGTGGAAGGTCGAGCCATCCAGATTCATCCGTTGGTGTGTACTGCTTACAACGCCGACTTTGACGGGGACCAGATGGCCGTGCATCTACCCCTTTCAGCGGAAGCTCAGGCTGAAGCAAGACTCTTAATGTTATCAATAAATAATATATTAAAGCCCCAGGACGGAAAGCCCGTAACCACTCCAACTCAAGATATGGTTTTAGGTTCTTATTACCTTACGATAGACAGACCTGGAGAAAAGGGTGAAGACAAATACTTTTCAAGTCCTGAAGAAGCAGTTCTTGCCCATGAAATGGGAGAAGTAGGTTTACATGCTTTGGTCAATGTCAGGATAACAAGAAATATTGACGGCCAAGAGCAGCATAGGACAATTAAAACCACACCGGGGCGTATTATATTCAATGAGGGAATTCCCCAGGACTTGGGATATGTGGACAGAACTAAAGCAGAAAATTTATTCGAGCTGGAACTAAACAGCTTGGTAGATAAGAGTATACTGGGAGATATAGTTGAACGCTGTTATCGACTGCATGGAACCACTGTTACAGCTGAAGTTCTGGATAGGATAAAGCGAAAAGGCTATGACTATTCCACCAAGGCCGGGATTACCATTGGTATTACCGATATAGAAGTGCCGGAGGAGAAAGAGAAAATCCTGTCTGAAGCTGATGAAAAAGTAGACCAAGTGGAACTTCTATACCGGAGAGGCCTTATTTCGGAGGATGAAAGATACGAAAATACTTTGGATATTTGGACGGCTGCAACCGAGGAAATCACGGAAGCCTTGATGAATTCTCTTGACCGTTTCAATTCCATATACATGATGGCAGATTCCGGAGCCAGAGGCAATAAACAACAGATAAGACAGCTGGCCGGGATGCGCGGTCTTATGGCCGATCCGTCGGGCAGGATTATTGATCTGCCTATTAAAGCCAACTTCAGGGAAGGGCTTACCGTGCTTGAATACTTCATATCAACACATGGTGCGAGGAAAGGTTTAGCTGATACAGCTCTGCGGACCGCTGATTCAGGATACCTGACACGGCGATTGGTGGATGTAAGCCAGGATGTCATAGTTAGAGAAATGGACTGCGGCACCACTGAAGGAATAACCGTAAAGCCCATTAAAGACGGCAGTGAGATCATCGAAGACATTAAAGAGCGAATCGAAGGGCGCTATGCTTTGGAAGACGTCAAAGACCCCAATACGAGTGAAGTCATAGTTCATGCCGATGAACTCATAACCGAAGATATGGCTAGCCGCATTGTAAAATCAGGTATGAAGGAAGTCAAAATCCGTTCAGTTCTCACCTGCAGAACACGACACGGGGTATGTGCCCGCTGTTACGGTAAAAACATGGCTACCGGAAAGCCCGTTGATATCGGTGAAGCAGTAGGTATTATAGCTGCTCAGTCCATTGGAGAACCGGGAACACAGCTTACTATGAGAACTTTCCATACCGGAGGTGTAGCAGGTCAGGATATCACACAGGGTCTTCCTAGGGTGGAAGAGCTGTTTGAAGCACGTAAACCCAAAGGTCAAGCAGTGATCACTGAGGTTGGAGGTACAGCCAAAATCCTTGAGAGCAAAAAGAAGAGAGAAGTTGAAATTACCACTCCGGCCGGCGAAACCAAAGTTTACCAGGTGCCTTACGGTGCACGACTGAAGGTGGAGAACGGCACGGTAGTTGAGGCCGGTGACGAACTGTGTGAGGGTTCTGTAAATCCCCATGATATATTGAAGATAAAGGGTATACGCGGAGTTCAAACCTATTTGCTTCAGGAAGTACTTCGGGTATACAGGCTTCAAGGTGTTGACATAAATGATAAGCACATAGAAGTAATCATTCGGCAGATGCTTAGAAAGGTTAAAGTGGAAAACCCCGGCGATACGGAACTGCTTCCGGGTGAGTTGGTAGATGTATTTGAATTTGAGGACTTGAATAATGAAATGATTCTTTCCGGTAAAGCTCCGGCCCAGGGCAAGAGGGTACTTTTGGGCATTACTAAGGCATCGCTTGCTACCGACTCCTTCCTATCAGCGGCTTCCTTCCAGGAAACCACACGAGTCCTTACAGATGCTGCAATAAAAGGAAAAACGGATCCGCTGCTAGGCCTCAAGGAAAACGTTATCATCGGCAAGCTCATACCGGCGGGAACAGGAATGAGTCGCTATAGAAACGTTAAGATTCAAACTCCGGGTGAAGAAGCGGAAAAACATATCAATTTAGATGAAACTTCTCTTATTGACAGCTAAAATCTATGATGGTAGAATATATGAGTGTGTCTTTTAGCTCTCTTTATATATCAAAAGGGGAGGGCGAGAAAATGCTGGATAAATTAAAACAGGCTCCCAAAAAAATCATAGGGACCAAACAGACCTTAAAAGCCATTGACAAAGATCAGGTTTGTATGGTCTTCATAGCTCAAGATGCCGAGGAACACGTGGTGTCTACACTTAAAGAAATATGTGAGAAAAAAGGTGTCGAGACTGTGGCTGTGAACACTATGAAAGATTTGGGGGATGCCTGCGGAATTCAGGTAGGGGCAGCCTCAGCTGCGATCTTAAATCTATAGTCTTGTTTTTAAGATGCCCCTATAAAAAGGGCATCTTTTTTTATGCATATAAAAAAATGTTTATTATACGGAAGGAGGTGCCAGAATGCCAACAATAAATCAATTGGTGAGGAAGGGAAGAAAGAAAGTGGGATATACATCTGCGGCTCCTGCTCTTAAAGGTTCACCTCAAAAACGGGGAGTTTGTACAGTGGTCAAAACCACTACTCCGAAAAAACCAAACTCAGCACTCAGAAAAATTGCCAGAGTAAGGCTTACAAACGGCATCGAAGTTACAGCCTATATTCCGGGTATTGGTCATAATCTGCAAGAACACTCGGTGGTGTTGCTCCGAGGCGGCAGGGTGAAAGACCTACCCGGTGTCAGGTATCATATAGTTCGAGGTGCATTGGATGCCGCCGGTGTGGTAGATCGCAAACAGGGCAGGTCTCTTTACGGCGCCAAAAGGCCTAAGCAAAAATAGTTAAAGGAGGGATATGATGCCAAGACGTGGTCATATAGGTCAAAGACCGGTTCATGAAGATCCGATATACGGCGATAAACTGGTAACAAAGCTTATTAATAAAGTCATGTATGATGGTAAAAGAGGCATAGCCCAGAAGAATTGCTATCGTGCATTTGACATTGTCGGGCAAAAAACCGGCAAAGATCCAATGGAAGTTTTTCAAGAAGCCATGAAGAACATAATGCCTGTAGTCGAAGTCAGACCCAGGCGGGTTGGCGGGGCTACCTATCAGGTTCCGTCTGATGTAAGACAGGAGAGAAGATTTACCCTTGGAGTCAGGTGGTTGATAGACTATGCTAGAAAGCGCGGTGAAAGGACCATGCCGGAGAGATTAGCCGGAGAGATCATGGATGCGGCTAATGGTATGGGTGGAGCAGTTAGAAAAAGAGAAGAAACCCACAAGATGGCTGAGGCCAATAAAGCCTTTGCACATTATAGATGGTAGGTAGCCGTTGAACAGTAAAGACTTGGTATGAGAAAGGAGTGTAGATTGTGCCTAGGCAAGTTACATTGGACAAGATAAGAAATATAGGTATTACGGCACACATAGATGCCGGTAAAACCACTACAACCGAAAGAATACTGTTTTATACCGGCAAAGTTCATAAGATGGGAGAGACTCACGAAGGTTCAGCCGTAATGGACTGGATGGAGCAGGAACAGGAAAGAGGCATTACCATTACATCGGCTGCTACAACGTGTTATTGGAAAGATCATCGCGTAAACATTATCGATACGCCAGGGCACGTGGACTTTACGGTGGAAGTTGAAAGGTCTTTGCGGGTTCTTGACGGTTCAGTGGCTGTTTTTTGTGCAAAGGGGGGTGTAGAGCCTCAATCGGAAACGGTATGGCGTCAAGCTGACAAGTACAGAGTTCCGAGAATTGCCTATATCAATAAAATGGATATTGTGGGAGCCGATTTTGAAAACGTCATATCTATGATGAAAGAAAGATTGGGAGCCCACCCGGTCCCCATACAGATACCTATTGGCAGTGAGGATAATTTTAAGGGTATTGTGGACTTGGTCCATCAAAAGGCATATATATTTACAAATGATATGGGTACTGATGTGCTCGAACAAGACATACCGGAAGACATGCATGATAAAGCCCGAGAATACCGGGAAAAAATGCTGGAAGTCTTATCGGATATTGATGAAGAAATAATGATGAAGTACCTGGAAGGTGAAGAAATCCCGGAAGAAGACCTTCGCCGTGCTATACGAAAGGCCTGTGTAGAAGTCAAAATGACACCGGTGCTCTGCGGTTCTTCCTATAAAAACAAAGGAGTTCAGCTGCTGCTGGACGCTGTTGTATATTATATGCCTTCACCTTTGGATATACCGCCGGTAAAGTGTATAAGCACAGAAACCGGTGAAGAAACCGAGAGGCATGCAAGTGACGATGAACCTTTTTCAGCGTTGGCATTTAAAATCGTAAGCGATCCGTATGTAGGGAAGCTCACATATTTCAGAGTCTACTCCGGAAAACTCAAATCCGGTTCCTATGTGTATAACTCTACAAAGAACAGGAAAGAGCGGATAGGGCGAATTCTTTACATGCATGCAAACCACCGCCAAGAAGTTGATGAAGTAATGACCGGTGATATTGTGGCAGCAGTGGGTCTTAAAGATACTGCTACCGGTGATAGCCTTTCCAGCGATGATTATCCGATAATCTTGGAATCCATGCAATTTCCGGAACCGGTTATTCGAGTGGCAATTGAGCCAAAAACCAAAGTCGATCAGGATAAAATGGGTGTAGCTTTACTGAAACTCTCGGAAGAAGATCCCACCTTTAAAACCTATACTGAGCAGGAAACCGGTCAAACTATCATTGCCGGGATGGGAGAACTTCATCTGGAAATAATAGTGGATAGGATGCTCAGAGAATTTAAAGTGGAGGCAAATGTAGGTCGACCTCAAGTGGCTTACAAGGAAACTATACGCAAGGCAGTCAAAACCGAAGGTAAATTTGTAAGGCAGTCAGGCGGCCGCGGTCAATACGGGCATGTTTGGTTGGAGATTGAACCACTGGAACAAGGTAAAGGATATGAATTTGTCAATAAAATCGTTGGCGGTGTAATCCCTAAAGAATTTATATCGGCAGTGGATACCGGCGTGCGTGAAGCTTTAACCAGTGGTGTGATTGCCGGGTATCCGGTAATGGATATAAAAGCCACATTATATGATGGATCTTACCACGAGGTAGATTCCTCGGAGATGGCCTTCAAAATAGCCGGCTCAATAGCCTTTAAAGACGGGATGAAGAAAGCCTTACCGGTACTGCTGGAGCCTATTATGAAAGTAGAAGTTGTAGTACCTGAAGATTATTTGGGTGATGTTATTGGAGATATTAATGCCCGCCGAGGGCAGATAGAAGGTATGGAACCTCGGGGAGGAGCCCAGGTAATCAGAGGCTGTGTGCCTCTGTCGGAGATGTTCGGTTATGCTACCGATTTAAGATCGAAGACCCAGGGTCGTGGAGTCTATACAATGCAGTTCTCCCACTATGCTGAGGTTCCTAAGAATATAGCTGATAAAATAATAAATAGATAAAAAGAATATCAAGGAGG
>CAZFME010000016.1:0-27701 GCA_964520055.1 uncultured Clostridia bacterium | reverse complement strand
GGTTTTGAAGAACCTTTTAAAGCCACTGTTGTTGGAAAAGACTTTAATTTGGATTTAGCCGTACTAAAAATCACTTCTTCTAAAAAACTACCTCACATTGAATTGGGAAATTCTGATAATATGCGAGTGGGAGAGTGGGTTATTGCAATAGGCAATCCTTATAGACTTGATCACACCGTAACCGTCGGAGTAATCAGTGCCAAAGGAAGGCCTGTAACGATTCCGGATCAGTCAACAGGCAAGGAAAGGGTTTATAAAAACCTGATACAAACCGATGCGGCCATAAACCCCGGAAATAGTGGCGGGCCGCTCATATCGCTGGATGGTAAGGTTATAGGAATAAATACTGCAATTAATGCTCAAGCCCAAGGTATTGGATTTGCCATACCTATAAACACAGCAAAAGAAGTTCTGGATGAACTAATAAAAAGCGGATCAGTAACACGACCTTATATCGGTGTGGCTCTCCAGGACATGACAAAAGATCTAGCAGATTACTTTAAGCTCAAAGAGCCCAAAGGAGCCATCATTGCAGACGTTGTTTCTGACAGTCCTGCAGATAAAGCCGGCCTTATGCGGGGTGATGTAATTTTAAAAATCAATGATAATGTCATAAAAAACTCCAATGATGTCAGTGAAATAATCAGCAATACTAAAATAAATGAAAAACTGGTAATGGTTATTTTGCGAAACGGTCAATCTCAATTTGTTACCGTCGTAGTGGGAAAACGACCGGAATAATAATCACAGGCCTTATTTGTATTTGCGTCCTTGTTCAATCCCGGCTTTTAACGCTTTTGCCGGGATTTTTAATGGATTTATCGTCTCTTCATTGACCCACTCCCGCTTAATACTCTTTACTGTATCAATATCCATATTCGCGTATTGGGCAATATCTTCATCGGCTATATCATCCTGATCGAAAAGGTCAAGAATGTCCGCGTAGTTTTCCTTGGAATTGAACAACACTTTAATACTTTTGGTTTTCTTTACCATATAATCCCTCCTACCGCATTATCCCTATTTTCCCCAGGACATATTTAAAATATGTGATACATACTTCTACTGTAAAAAATCAATTTTATCTTGAAAATATCTACATAATCACTTCTAATTATAACAAAGCATACTATATGCTGAACATGAAATGGTATTTATAGTAGAATTATACATGTTTTATGGAAAACCACCTTTGATATGAAATATATTTGATTTTTACAATTATATTATCATCACCTTAGAAAGGGATTCATAATTTTTTCTGAGCCAAGCGTGGACCGTTCTCCATGCCCCGGTAGTATTGATATGTCATCTCCCAAAGGTAATAGCTTCTCTTTTACTGAGCTAATTAATTCATCGTAAGAACCTCCAGGGAAATCTGTTCTTCCTATTGAACCGGCAAACAAGGTATCTCCGGTAAATAACAGATTATTGACTTTTATCGATATGCCGCCGGGTGTGTGACCGGGAGTATGGATTATTTCCAAGGCCAAATCTCCAACCTGAAACTTTTCATCACCTTTTAGCTTTATGTCTGCTGCTGGTTGTGTAAAGCCAGCTCCCATGTATATGGAAAGATTGCTCTGTGGTGAAAGAAGCATGTGAGCATCATGCTCATGGATTGCTATTTTTGCATTGGTGGCATTTTTTACTTCTTTCAATGCCTCTATATGATCGCTGTGACCATGAGTTAAAAAAATGTATTCCACGATAAGTTGTTCTCTTGTTACTACCCTTAAAATCTCATTAGAATCCCCACCGGTATCTATAATGGCTGCATTTTTATTTTTCTCATCGGCAATGATATAGCAGTTGGAAGCTAAAGGGCCGACTTGTAAGCACTCTAAAAACATGGCATTCCTCCTAAAACTGTTTTTTGCTATCAAGTAATATGGTAACCGGTCCATCGTTTAGTACAGTTACCAACATTTCTGCCTGAAACTGACCTTTTTTTACGACTTTCACCTTTTTTTTACAAGCCTCAACGAATGCCTCATATAACTTTTTAGCTTTTTCAGGATGAGCTGCCCGCGTAAAGCTGGGCCTACGCCCTTTTCTGGCATCTCCTAAAAGGGTAAATTGCGATACGATGAGAATTGCCCCATCGACATCCTGAACGGATTTATTCATTTTACCATCTTCATCCTCAAAAATTCTAAGTCCAGCTATTTTTTCCGCCAAATAATCAACATCTTCCATTGTATCGCTATCGGCTATACCCAAAAAAACCACAAGACCTTCATTGATGTCGGCGATATTTTCATCCTGCACTGCAACCGAAGCCATTTTTGCTCGCTGAATTACTGCTCTCATAAAATCCTCCTTATTGATTCATGACACGTTTTACATTATATATGCCACTGATTTTTTTTATTTTTTGCATTGTATTTTCTAAATGTTGTTTATCGTTAATCTCCAAAACCAAATCTATAACAGCTATACCATTTTTTGTAGCCCGGGCATTAACCGCGTCAATGTTTGTCTTCATATCACCAATCAAATTTATTATTTCAGAAAGTATTCCCGGCCTATCATAAGCTGAAATCTGTATTTCTACCGGATATGAAGTATCCTCAAACCCCTCCCATTTAACTTCCATGAGTCGTTCTTCATCAAAAAAACCTTGGCTGACATTCTTACAGTCCTGTCTATGAATTGATACTCCCCGGCCTCGGGTGACATAACCGACAATTTTATCTCCCGGAACCGGGTTACAACATCTTGAAAATTTCACTAAAAGATTGCCTACACCATCTATTTTTATCCCACGATCAACTTTCTTCTTTGTCTTAGACTTGCTATCGATTTTATCTGTTACAAGTTCTGGCTTATCAGGTTTGACATTTTTTCTGTATTCATCTAATATTTTTTGAAGTATTTGCTTTGTTGTTACTGCCCCATAGCCGATAGCAGCATACATGTCTTCCATGTTGGAGAAGCTCATGCGTTTAAGTAAATTATTCATAAAATCAAATTTAATAAGCTGATAAATGTCATAACCCTGTCTGCGAGCTTCTTTTTCCAGCATTTCCTTTCCCCGGGCTATGTTTTCATCACGTCGTTCCCTTTTGAACCACTGTCTTATTTTATTTTTTGCCTGGGGAGATTTTACTATGTTCAGCCAATCACGACTGGGGCCATTACTATGACCTGAAGTCACAATCTCTATTATATCGCCATTGGCCAGCTTATAATCTAGCGGCACCATTTTCCCATTGACCTTAGCCCCTATGCATCGATTTCCTATATCTGTATGGATTCTGTAGGCAAAATCAATCGGGCAAGACCCCATGGGCAGGTCTATTACATCTCCTTTGGGTGTAAATACATAGACTTCATCAGTAAAAAGGTCAATCCTTAAAGTTTCCATAAAGTCCTTGGCATCACGGAGTTCCCTCTGCCAATCGAGGATTTCTCGAAGCCAGGAGAGCTTTCGTTCAAATTCACTGTTGTTTTTATCCCCTTCTTTATATCGCCAATGAGCAGCAATTCCGTATTCAGCTGTTTTATGCATTTCATAGGTTCTTATTTGTATTTCTAAAGGGTCCCCTGAAGAGTCAATCACCGTGGTATGAAGTGATTGGTACATGTTTGGCTTGGGCATGGCCACATAATCCTTAAATCTGCCTGGAATGGGTTTCCACAAAGTGTGAATAACACCCAACGCACCATAGCAATCTTTTACGGTTTTCACAATTACCCGGACAGCCGTTAAGTCATAAATTTGCTCAAAATTTATATTTTGGTCCTTCATTTTTTTATATATGCTGTAAAAATGCTTGGGCCTCCCTTGTATTTCAGCAGTTACACCGGAAGATATGAGCCGTTCTTTGAGAATGTCGATCATTTTATTAATATGGTTTTCTCTTTCTTGTCTCTTTTTTGCAACTTTTTCTACAAGCTCGTAATAGTGATTTGTTTCCAGATATCTGAAAGCTAAATCTTCCAGTTCCCATTTTACTTTGGAAATTCCTAAGCGGTGTGCTAGTGGTGCGAAAATATCGATAGTTTCAATAGCTTTTTCCTGTTGCTTTTCTTTGGGCATAGATTTTAGAGTTCTCATATTGTGTAATCTATCTGCTAGCTTTATGAGAATTATGCGGATGTCTTTTGCCATGGCAAAAAACATTTTCCTGAGGTTTTCCGCTTGCTGTTCTTCTTTTGTCTTAAATTCAAGTTTGCCTAATTTTGTGACGCCGTCTACTAAAAGAGCAATTTCTGAACCAAAGTTTCTCTCTATATCTTCTATTGTGTAATTGGTATCTTCCGCCACATCATGTAACAGACCAGCTGCAATGGTGGTAATGTCCAATTCCAAGTCAGCCAGTATCTTAGCAACTCCCAGGGGGTGGAATATAAATAATTCACCGGAAACCCTGTGCTGACCACTATGCGCTGCTTTTGCAAATTCATAAGCCTTTCTTATTAGGTCAATGTCAGCTGATGGGCTATAAGATAAAATTTGCTCTTCCAATGAAGCTAGATCCAAATTTTCCACCCCTGACTAACTTAATATTTTATAAGAGAAAAAACATCATATTTTGTCAAGTGCTGTCTCCCGTTTAAATCCATTAATTCAATCAGAAAAACCACTGCAGAGATTTCTCCACCCAGTCTTTCAACAAGCTCTACAGTAGAGAATATCGTGCCCCCTGTAGCTAATAAATCATCTACCACCACAACCTTTTGACCAGGTTTTATAGCATCTTTATGCATCTCTATTATGTCTGAGCCATATTCCAGCTTGTACTCAGCTTCTACAGTTTTTCCCGGCAATTTGCCCTTTTTTCTTGTCGGTACAAACCCAACACCCAATTCGTATGCAAGAGGTGCGCCAACGATAAATCCTCTAGCTTCGGGACCGGTTATCAAATCAACTTCCTTATTTTGTATAATTTCTGCCATGGATTTTATTGCCTGCTTAAAAGCTTTCCCATCTTTTATTAAAGTTGTAATATCTTTGAAGCTGATTCCCTTTTTGGGAAAATCCTCAATAACTCTGATTTTTTGTTTTAAGTTCATTAGTTTCCCCCCCCACATTTTTGAACAGTTTTACTTGTAAAGTGAAGAACTGATTGTAAAACTTCACGATATTCTTTTTAAGTAAATAAAGCTGCATATATGTATCTGAAAATTCCAATCTAAGCTTGCTGTCATGTTTCTTATACTCTGATATATTCAAAATACCATCTTTTATATTAAATTTGATAATCTCCAATTCCTGAAAAATATTAAACACATTTATCAAGCCACTGTGATTTATATCAACACCCGATTGCTCCGTTAAATAATTTTCGAATTCGCTGATGTTTAAGGAGCAAATAAAATTGCCTGAGGTCTGCTTTCCCAAGGTTTGGTAAACAATTTTAAGTTCATTGATGCTGGGTAAAATTTGCTGACATACTAAATAATTATAGCGCAAATCTGCTCGTTCAAAAATTATGTGTATCTTTGAAGTTGAAGGTATACAGGTCAATTGCTTTTTTAAACAATTAATACTAAAAGGTGTATCATAAAATACAATATCATCAAAATCCTCATTATTAAATACGGTAAAAGGGTCGATCATTATAATATTGTCACTATGGTTCTTTGGAATTGAATCCACATTATAAAATACTTCGGCATTATTTATTATATCATTTTCGTTTTTAAAATAAGTTAACAGCTGCCAAGCTTTATATGGTGTGTTTATCACTACAACCACTTTTCTCTCTGGTCGAAATAGTGATTTTATATACTCCATCTTCTTTCTAATGCTCTTATTTTTTAAAATAATAACATTACTTTTATCCATAGACTTATTCTCAGGTATAATCTTATTCTCTTTTTTGTTCAAGTTGGAACAAAGGTGCTTATAGTAATTATTTTCTACATCAAATAGCAATTCGTCCTGAAAAAATGGCACTTTTAAATCTCTTATATTTAACTGAGGTCCGATAAAACCTCTCCAACGGTTTACTTCAAGGTAAAAAGCTACATCCATTATTGATGCCATGTCTAAATCTTCCTTGTAAAAGCCAAAGTTAAATCCGATGGCATCAATATTGTTTTCACAGCTCTTTAGATTTAATTTTAAGTGTTTATCCCCATTGCCTACTTTCCTTGAATTTTGAATATGTAGGTTCCTGCACATAAACACCGGTTTGGGATTACCGTAACCAAAAGGTTTCATCAGTTCCAGCTGCTCTGCCAGTTGCAGGTTTATATCTCGTTGGTTTAACTCCAAATCTATATCAAGTTTAGGGCTCCAGTCTATTTGCTTTAGATCTTTTTTATAAAGCTGATTTAATTCCTTCCTGAAAATTTGTATGTTTTCTGCCTTTATACTTAAACCGGTGGCTTGTTCATGACCTCCAAATCTTATAAGCAGGTGGGATAATTTACTTATAGCTTTAAAAAGGTTAAAACCTGAAATGCTTCTTCCGGAACCCCTGCCCTCATCACCCTCTTCTACAATCATTATACATGGCCTACCATAGCTTTCCGCCAGTTTTGAGGCCACTGTCCCAATAACCCCCGGATGCCAGTCGGAGCTGGAAATCACAATAATACTTTCTGAATTCAGGTTAATCTCCCGCTCAACTACCGCTTTTGCTTCATCAAATATTTTTGCCTCAAGAGCTTGCCTTTCCTGGTTAATCTTTTCAAGGGTTGTAGCTAGCTCCATAGCACGAATCTCATCTTCACACAGCAAGAGTTCTACAGCAATTTCAGGATCGGCGATTCTCCCAGCTGCATTTAATCTTGGTGCTAATAAAAAGCTTACCTTCCCCGGTTCAATGGAGACATCATTCAAATTCAACAGAGTCATCATTGCCGCAAGACCCTTATTTTTTGTATTCCCTAAACTTTCAAGCCCGTTTTTTACAATTATTCGATTTTCATCTAAAAGCGGGACAATATCTGCCACAGTTCCAATGGCTGCTAATTCCAAAAACTCTTGTTGAAGCTTTAAGTCGGTATCCATCAAAGTATGTGCTAGCTTCAAAGCTACACCGACACCTGCCAGTTCTTTAAAAGGGTACTTGCAGTCCTTTTGCTTGGGATTAATTACAGCGACGGCTTGAGGTATTTTTTGTTGTGGTTC
Source organism: uncultured Clostridia bacterium (assembly GCA_964520055.1). Classification (GTDB taxonomy): domain Bacteria; phylum Bacillota; class Thermosediminibacteria; order Thermosediminibacterales; family Tepidanaerobacteraceae; genus DUNY01. The sequence goes on along the minus strand of CAZFME010000016.1, from coordinate 20,611 downwards.
ATGATGGTCAGTAATTATGATATCTAAACCCAAACTGGAAGCATATTCCACTTCTTCGTAAGAGGCAATACCATTATCTACCGTTATAATTAAATCTGTCCCTTGCTTGTGTATCATATCTATGGCTTCTTTATTGAGTCCATAGCCTTCATTAAGCCTTGAAGGGATATAATAGTCAACAATTCCGCCTAAACTCTTTAGCAGTTTTACAAGAATTGAGCAACTTGTTATTCCATCCACATCATAATCACCGTAGACTGTTATTCTCTGTTTGCCTGACAGGGCTTCCCCAATGCGTACAACAGCTTTATCCATGTCTTTCAGCAACATGGGATTATATAAGTAGTCCATGTTGGGGTAAATATACCGATGTATCTGTTCGGAAGTAACAATACCCCTTTTCCTGAGCAATTGAAGGATTATATGATGAAGCTTGCCATAATTCCCATCGACTTCCTGCATAGAATCAACTTGCCATATGTAATTACCATTAATCATTTTATCCTCCGGTTCTAATTAAAAACATTTTTATAAATTTTTACTTCTCATTTTAATATATATAATTATAAACCAATCCCCTTTTTATATCAATAACAACAAAAATCGAGCCACAGCTCGATTTATAATAGTTGACCGCTTTTCCTTGCAACTTCCACTAATATATCCCGGTTAAGTTCGTCTAACACATATAATTTCCCCTTTGCCCCATCAGTTACTTTTATCAGACAATCCTTATTCGGTTGAAGTCCAATACAGCAGAAATTGATTTTATTTTTGGCAATTTTACCGGCTGCCGTAATAGCATCGTTAATCGGGTCGGTGGTCCATAAAGATACTGTAGGTATTCCATCGGTTATAAGCATAATTAATGGATTTTTTAAATTCTGCTTAGTCATATATACAATGCCTTTATCAAGTGCCAAAGCCAGGGGAGTTAGACCGGTAGCCACTATCTTATTGATACCCTCTTCCATCATTTCATAGTTTTTTGTAAAAGGGACAAAGGCAGTAACTTCTTTCTCTTGAAAGGCCAGTATGCTTATTCTAGTGTGTGGCTTTAAGACAAGGTGTTTTGCCAGATATTTTGCATTTCTAAGTCTAAAACCGGCCATGCTGGCACTGGCATCTATTATCAAACAAATATCCTGCTGAAGCTTTGGCACTCGTTTAATAGAAATCATATCTTGCTGCTTGACATTAAACTTTTCATTTTCAAGATAACTTCTTATCATAGACCTTCTTATAGTTTCCGGTACATCCAGTTCTTCTGCCCATTCTTCAGGATCGTAGGGTTTATAAATACTTGGTCCGCTTTGGCCTCTTACCGCTCTCCTAGAAAAATGGTTAGTTTCAAATCCTTTATAGTTGCTTAACTTTGGTGAATTTTTTATGGTCTTTTTTAATATCGACTCTAATTCTCTACGGTTTATTTTTATAAATTCCCTAAGTTCTTCTCCCTTACTGGTAAGATAATGCTTGTTTTGACGCTTACCCATAAGCTGTATCTGCTCAAAATATTTGATTATATCATCAAAATCACTGCTTTTTTTCTTTAAGTCTACCGGTACTCCCGAAGAATTTTCCCCTTTTTTCATAGACTCAAGAACTTCTTCGATTTCCCTTAAGCTTCCAAAATGCTCAATCATTTCCATAGTCTCTCGAAAAATATTGTCTTTTCTGAGATTGTCAGTATCCTGTTTCAAATTAGAATCAGAATCCGTGGTATATGGTGACATATCCATAGGACTGTTTCCGATTTCGTGCCTTATCCTCTCAATTTTTCTAAGTTCAACATCTTGTTCTCGAAGAGCTTCTTCTACTTTATCTACTATCAAAAATATATTTTTTAATTCCTCATCAGGGAGAAGAACCGCTAGATGAACATGGTTTAAATGGTTTTTTATGAGCGTTTCGGTTATGCCATAAGACAGATTTCCTGTCAAACGACCTCCCCCGGATCCTGTCTGAATATCCATATTATCCAGTAGATAACCTAACGAGCTTTCTATGAGGTTTTTTTTGAGAAAATCAGCCATTTGTTTTAAATTAAATGTTGTTATTTCATGAAATATATCCATATGAATTATTTCATTTTGTGCTGATCGATGATAAAAAACTTGACCGGCATCAGCGTTAACAATTATACTTGCATTTTCTGGAGTATTGGGGCTTATTGTATGGACCTTTCGACTGACAACAGCGGTTTGGCCTATCCTAACACCCTTATTCTTATTCAATTCCACCTGCAGCTTTTCTATAGGATTCATCTCATCAATTCCTCTTCGGTTTTAACATATTCCGTTATCTCCAATTCACCAATAGATAAAGCTTTTTGCGGAGGGGCTTTCATATCAATGTTTTTTGGATCCGGATTTGATATATTGCCATTTGATTTTGCACTCTTTGCCGGTTTGAAGTTTTCCGCAAATCGTTGTAAAAGATTTTTCAAAGAACCGAAATTGAGATTTTTCGACTTTTGATTTTTATCTTTATTAATTTCCGGGACTTTAGGTGAAATAGGTGTTTTGTTTTCATGTTGAGCAGGTAGTTTTATGGTAGTTGGTGCTTTTTCCATTAAGTTCTTTCTCTGTTCCAGATTTTTTAATATGCTGTTTAGGTCTTTCACTTCTACTCTATGTCTTAAAGCATATCGGGTAATAAAAATAACATCATCAATACTTGGACTTTGCTTTAACAGAGCACCTCTTATTTTTATTCCGAGCAATGCAGCTTCAATTGAGCGGAGGCTTTCTATATTGTAATCCACATACATAGATGCAAAAATCTCCCTTATTTCTTGTGTCGGTTCAAATCGGTCTATGATTTTTTCCGCTTCTATAAATTCCAGTGTTTTTTGCTTTATTAAGGCATTATCATCGCTTGATATTTTGCTGCTAAAAATTCTGTTAATCACCCAAGCATCCGTAGGTCTTTCAACATTAACAGTGAAATCAAACCGGTCTGAAAGCTGACGCCGAATGTCCTCCAAGGGACCGGGATCCTCATCCGGATTTGAGGCTGTCCACACACTGACTTGAACCGGTATTTCTGTAACGGGCAGCCCTGCTTCTTCGATTTGTATTCTTCCGGGTTTTGTTCCCATTACATCAAGCAATAGGTCTACAATCTCCGGTGAGGTATCGGCGATACGATTTATTTCATCTATAAAAACAATTCCCCGATGTGCTTTCGGAATAGTTCCCAACAAAAGTGCCGCTTCCGGGCAATCTTTTAAAGAAAGTTTTTTTAAATCTATACTCCCCACTACTGTCCCTTTTTTTGCCGAAGGTGAAATTTCTAAAAACGGCATATTAATTGTTTCAATACCGATCTTTTCTATTTCTCTAGAGGTAAGGTTACGATGTTCTGGACAATGAGGTTTCAATGGATCGCAATTGTACAAACAGCCATTTATCCTGTTGATTTTGGGTAGAACTTCTTTATAAGCCCTAGTAATTGTAGTTTTTCCGGTTCCTCTAAGACCCTCAGCATGGACATGAATGGGTATCCCCGTCAAAGACCCCATTACCGACACATCTAATATATCAAAAAGAGGAGCATTGCCGGAATGTCTTACTATCTGAGAATATTTTTTCATGATTTATCCCTCACGATAATTCTATTTTAGTCTATTAAGTATTTTTTCCGAAAAAGATTTTTTTATAATGGGCAGAAGTTACATTTCCCCCATAATTTGACATTGGTCCTACTGTTGAAACCTTCGTAATTATTATTCCATGGCCAATAAATAAGGAAATCAGATACCTAATATATGATATATGAAGTTTTCAAGGTTCGGGTTTTCATATACAAAAAAAGAGGTTTGATTAAACCTCTTTTTCACTGCGGATTTCTTCAAATCTTTTTTCCAATTCAGCAAGTTTCTCTAAAACTTCATCCAGTTCAGATTTTCGAACCAGATTCATTGAAGTAATGGTGTTTTCCACCTGCTCATTGATTTTCTGCTTCAGCTTTTCGCTTTCCTCCTGCATTCTGTTCATCAAGGTATTTAGCACATCTTTTCCTTCTTCTTTTGACATTTCACCTTTCTTAATCAATTCGGCGATTACCTCTTCGGCCTTCTCTTTTGTAACTGTAGCAAGACCAATCCCCGCATAAAGCATCTGTTTTAACATTATTTCACCTCATTTAAGCTTTTGCCGTTTTGAGTTTCCCTCTAAATACTGACCATAAAGGGCTTGCAATAAAGATTGAAGAATAAGTGCCGGCACTTATGCCGACAATCAATGCCAGTGTAAAATCCTTTATTGTTTCACCGCCTAATAAAAATAGGGCAGTAATCGTTAAAAGAGTGGTCACAGAAGTATTTACAGATCTTGATACGGTCTGGGAAATACTGAGATTTGCTATCTCATCAAAAGAAGTTTTTCTCATGTTTTTAAGATTTTCCCTGATCCTGTCAAAAATAACTATGGTATCATTGATGGAGTAACCCACTATGGTGAGAATTACGGCTATAAATGTACTATCCACCGGAACATTGAAAATCGCATAAAAACTTAAGACAATCAAAACATCATGCACCAATGCCAAAACTGCCGCTACAGCCGACTTAAATTCAAACCTAAAGGTAATATATATGAGCATTCCTATATTTGCTATAATCAAGGCAATGCCTGCCTGCCTTTGCAGTTCTTTACCAATGATGGCGTCAATAGCTTCAGCTCTTACAAGTTCCGTCTCCGGCCATTTTTGTTTTAGAGTATCAAGAATCTCTGTCTGCATCTCTTTTGATAAATCAACGGTTCTTATGATTAACTCCTGCCCGGTATCACCGGCCTTTTTAGCTTCAAATTCTTTTATGTCAAGTTTTCCTAAAACGTCCCTTGCCTCCGCCAGCTCATAGGTTTGATGAATGTCAAAATGCAGCATATTACCCCCTGTAAAATCGATACCCCAATTAAAGCCGCGCATTAACATGAATACAAGACCCAGAGCGATTATTGTAAGGGAAATACCAAACCATATGCGCTTTTTTTCCATTATCTTATATATTTTCACTTTTTCCACCTCTTATACGCCAAAAAGTTTTTTATTTGTTATCAATCGCGTATTAACCAAATTTACCAATATCACTCGGGTCACAGTTATTGCAGTAAACATACTAACTGCAATACCTATTATCAGAGTAACTGCAAAGCCTTTTATCGGGCCAGTTCCGAAGTATAAAAGTACAATAGCAGCTATAACTGTAGTAACATTAGAATCAATGATTGTAGTAAGAGCTCGGTGAAATCCTGCATCTACTGCAGCTCTTAAAGTTTTACCGTTTCTCAATTCTTCTTTCAGTCTTTCAAAAATTAAAACATTTGCATCCACTGCCATGCCTATGGAAAGTATAAAACCTGCTATACCGGGCAGTGTCAATGTTGCCCCTAAGCCAGAGAAAATTGTCAAAACAAGCATTATATATACCAATAAAGAAAAGTCAGCTACGAGACCAGGTAGTCTATAATACAATAACATATACAATAAAACCAGAATTACCCCGATTAAACCCGCTTTCAAACTTTTATTCAATGAATCGGCACCCAAAGTTGGTCCAACGGTCATTACCTGGCGCTGCTCAAGGTCTACAGGCAATGCGCCAGCTCTTATTAATGCCGCCAATTCTGCAGCATTTTCAATGCTTTGCATGTTAGTTATAACTGCTTCACCAGTAGTTATAACAGCTTTAACGGTTGGGGCTGAAATTACCTGCTCGTCAAGCATTATAGCTATGGGCTGATCAAAATATTTCTCTGTAGCTTTCGCAAATTTCTTGGCACCCTCTGAGTCCAATTTTAGACTCACCATAGGTTGGTTTTGCTCGCCATAGACCGCTTTCGCATCCCTTACGTTATCTCCAGTTAGAATAACCTCATTGTCCGGACTTATAAATTGAAGGGACGCCGTTTTGCCGATAATCTCTAGTGCCCTTTGAGAATCTTTCACTCCGGGGAGTTCTACCAAAATCCTTGTATCTCCTTGCCTTACGATAACAGGTTCTGTGACTCCAAGTTGATCAATTCTCCCCCGTATAACATTTTCCGCCCCGGACATCTTTTCATCATTTATTTTCTCACCGGGTTTTGGTTTAGCCTCCAGTAAGACAGATACTCCACCACGTAAATCAAGACCGAGTTTTATAGCTTTTTTTATTGGAATAACCTTATATCCCGCTATTTGAAAACCATATAGTGTTGCATAAGCTAAAACGGCTGCAATGATTACTATAGCCACTATTTTAATGCGGCTTTTTGTTTTTGAATCCATATTAAGTCCCTTCCCCCATTCTCTACTTTAATGCAATTTTTATTATATCCTTCTCGTTATTGGCTTGTCAAACTTTAAATTTATGTATAAAAAAGCAGTAATACTACTTTTGCAAGTAAACTTTAATGACAATTCTACTCTATAATTGCGCCGAAATCGATTCCTATCCCGAAACAAATGGGGAATTCCTTTTAGACCACCCATTTTTATATGATTATGTTTTTAATGATAAAAAAAGAGGCCTTTACAGGCCATTTTATTTTTCTTTCGCACATACCTGGTTAGCTACCGTGCAAGATGTTTTACATGCTGACTGGCAAGAAGACTGACACTTGCCGCAACCTTTATGAATTAGGTTTTCTTTTTTGTTCAAACTACCTCTATATAATGGTACTATATGCTTCATTGCTGTTTCCTCCTTTTTTAATCTAAAGCAATTATAGCATAAAATGCAGTAGTTGAAAAGGTTGATCAAAGATTTACCCCCAAGATTCCAGCCAGTACTCCTACGAGAAAACCTAAAAAAAGATCCACAACTACGTTCCATCCGAAAGAAAAAGATGGCGTTATTAAAAAGCTAAGTATTACAAGGATTCCCATATATGAAAACCCTACCAAGCCTCCATGCAACCATCCCATGCTCTCTATATCTTTTGTTATCCTAACTCCGCCAAACAATATGCTTATAGCACTGATCACAACTACAGCTTTCGGAATAATACTTTCTGATAACTTTGTGAAATACATTATCAAAGCTAATATCAAAAATAGTAATATAGTGAATAAATACGCGCTAACAACACCCTTGAATATTTTTGGAAATTTTAAGCTCTTTTTACCCTCTGACGGTGATTTCATTTGAATCTACCTCCTTTATTATAATTTATTTATTAGAGGAGGTATAATATGACAAAAAGCAAGAGATTTTCTCCTGCTTTTGTTCAGAACCTTTTTCCGTTAGATCTAACAATTAATTCTCATTTTTTTCTGTTGTTTTTAATACATTTCCAATGGCGGTCCTTGTCACTTTAATTTTTATCTTGTCACCAATATCGAGAGTAACTATGTCTTCTTTTAAATTGAGGATTCTGCCGTATATACCACCAATGGTAATAATATCGTCACCTTCTTTTAAGTTCGAAAGCATGTTTCTACGGTCTTTTTCCCGCTTTTGCTGCGGCCGGATGATTAAGAAGTAAAAAATCGCAAAAATCACTATAATCGGCCCAAATTGTTGCATAAACATTGCTGTATTCAAAGTATAATCCCACCCTTCAATTAAAATATGTATTAGGTATTTATTTCTATATTAAAGCAAAAAATCCTTTTTTTATTACCGCAAAAAATGCAAGTTCCTTAATTCTTATTACATGCCTTAAATCGGGTTTAATAAAAAGCTCTTAAAATTTTAATTCTCAAGTATGTAAGGGTATGTTTGACAAAGCACAATAGAATCACCTTGAAATAAAAAATAAATTATCTTAGTGTTAAACCCTTTGAGGCATTCCAAAATTGGCATAGAACTCGTCTTTCAGCTCTAATAAATAATCATCTTCAATTGCCTTTTGTATTTGTTTCATCAGACTGATAAGGAAATAGAGATTATGAATTGTAGTCAGTCGTATGCCCAATATCTCGTTAGTATTAATTAAATGGCGAATATAGGCACGTGTATAGTTTTTACATGCATAACAATCACAATTCGGGTCAAGTGGTGTATAATCCCTGGCATAAGCGGCATTTCTAACCACCAGTTTTCCATTCTTAGTAAATACAGTGCCATTTCGAGCAATACGAGTGGGTAAAACACAGTCAAACATATCTATTCCCCGGATAACACCTTCGAATAAATCATCCGGTGCTCCCACACCCATCAAATATCTGGGCTTGCGATCGGGCAGAAATGGAACCGTATAATCCAGTATATCATACATTACCTTTTTAGGTTCTCCAACGCTCAATCCACCTATTGCATATCCCTTTAACCCAAGTGACACCAAATCTCGAGCACTTTTCTTTCTCAGATCTTTATACATTCCACCCTGCACAATTCCAAACAGAGTTTGAGCCTTAGTGTTATTATGCGCTTTTTGACATATTTCAGCCCATCTTGTGGTCCTTTCAACAGATTCTAAGACATAATCATAAGTAGCCGGATACGGGATACACTCATCGAAAGCCATAATTATATCGGCACCAAGAGCGTTTTGTATTTCTATCGAGGTTTCAGGACCGATAAAATGAAGTGAACCATCAATATGAGACCGAAATGTTACTCCTTCTTCTTTTATCTCTCTTAACTCTCCCAGGCTAAAAACTTGGAATCCACCGCTATCAGTCAAGATAGAGTGGTTCCAGTTCATGAACTTGTGTAACCCTCCGGCCTCTCTAACTAGTTCATGGCCAGGTCTTAAAAATAAATGATAGGTATTGCTCAATATTATTTTTGCACCTATTTCCTCCAGTTCCTCCGGAGTCATGGTTTTCACCGTGGCTTGGGTTCCAACAGGCATAAATACCGGAGTTTTAAAACTACCGTGAGGAGCTTTTAAAACTCCCAATCTTGCTGAAGTATTTGCTGACTGTTTTATAACATCAAATTCCATAGTGTGAGTCATCCTTATCTTCTCTCTTTATCACCCTTAATTCTCTGATTAATTCACTGTCCATAGATAAGATAGTAATTTCGGCATCGGCAACCCTTAGAGTCTTGCCAACCTTTAATTTTTCACCGCTTTCCTGACAAAGTTTTGCTATCACACCACCTATGGTATTGCCAAGATCTTTAGGCACATTGACTTCTAGTTTTTTATTTAGGTCTTCAACAAGGGTAGCTGGATTGACAATATTAACATCTGTAACAAAATTTCTGGCAGGGTCAAAGACTTTATTAATAAAAAACAACCCCCCAATGGCGATTATGCCCAAAAGTATATCAAACATGGATTTAGATTCGATTATCATTTTACGGGCTATTGCATATAGTAAAACTTCTATAACACTTGAAGGAGTATGCCTGACCAGCATAACAACAAGCTCTAAACCAATTACCAGTGTAAGAATATGCCCTAGAAAAGTTTGCATTACCGAAAAAGTTTCCATCGGAGGCGTAATATATATAATTTTAAAATATCTTAATATATCAACAGAACCGATAACGACACCAAGTGCAAGCAGAAAAGCCAGTATGGCTTCCAAGATTACAACGACTTTTGCAATCCTAGAGGATATTTTCATTTTTACACAGCCCCCCTTACATTATTAACATTGCATCACCAAAACTAAAAAACTTGTAATTCTCATTCAATGCCTCTTTATATGCCTTAAGAACCTTTTCTCTGCCCGCTAAAGCACAAACAAGCATTATCAAGGTAGATTTTGGAAGATGAAAGTTAGTTATAAGGCCATCTATAGCTTTAAAAGCATAGCCCGGATAAATAAAAATATCGGTCCACCCACTGCAAGGTTTTATCTTTCCGTTTACATCGGCGACGGTCTCCAAAGTTCTAGCAGATGTAGTGCCAACTGAGAATACTTTTCCGCCGGTTTGTTTCGTAGAGTTTATAACTTCTGCAGCATCCTTACTTATCTCGTAGTATTCCGCATGCATTATATGTTCTTCTATATTTGTCACTTTTACAGGTCTAAAGGTCCCAAGACCTATATGAAGAGTTATAAAAACCGTAGAAATGCCTTTTTTTCTTATTTTCTCCAAAAGTTCTTCTGTAAAGTGAAGCCCTGCCGTAGGGGCTGCCGCTGATCCCGGAGTTTGTGCATATACCGTTTGATATCGATTTTTATCCTGTAACCTTTTCTTAATATACGGTGGTGTTGGCATATGACCTAACTTGCCTAGAATTTTTTCAAAAGAAGTGTCATGAAAAAATTTTACAATTCTGCCTCCAAAGTCAGTACTATTCAGCACCTTAGCCATTAGACACCCATCACCAAAAAGGATTTCATCACCTATGCGAGCTCTCCGCCCAGGTTTTGCAAGAACCTCCCATGTATCGGGTTCGACAGGTTTTAAAAGTACCATTTCAATTTTCCCACGGGTTTTTTTGCGATTTCCTATCAGCCTTGCAGGAATAACCTTGGTATTGTTCAGCACCAGACAATCTCTAGGCTCCATATAATCAATGACATCTTCAAATGTTTTATGCTCTATGTTTCCACTTATTTTATTCAGAACTAATAGTCTGGATTTTGAACGTTCTTTTATCGGCTCCTGGGCTATCAGTTCCTCAGGCAAATCAAAATCAAAATCTTCAAGTTTCATATTTGCACTTCTTCCTAAATATCATTTATTTTATGATATCTTCTACGTTTATCCCAAGCTATAAATAATAACGGTCTTACTTGAAATGGAGCACTTATCGTCATATTCACCTAAGAGGAATTTCTAGAAGCATCGTTATGTTTTTCTAAAAGTTTTCAGATTGTCAAAATGCTTCATTGGAAATTATTTTTATTTCTACGTTTTTATAATAGTGTAGCAAAATCTCCATATAATTATACCCGTTTTCTGCCATTACTTTAGCTCCCCACTGGCTCATCCCAACACCGTGCCCGTAGCCACGACCTCTAATTATGTATGTGTTACTGATAGCCTGAGGCCTAATAATCTTAGATGTCTCGGCACCCAAAATAGAAACATATTCATTTGAAAAATTCGCCTCTCCCTCTCCGGTTATAATATTATTGCCTTTTAATTGTATATCCCTATTTATTTGGTCACCGGAAATAGAAACTACGGTGATACTTGTTCCACCAAAAACATCAAAAAAATTGCTTTTTAACTGAAATATATTTCTGATTTGACTGTTTTCAATTATTGTTTCCCCTTGACTTCCTTTTAACAGTATCTTTTTTACTCTCCCGGCGAGGCTCCTCTCAATTATAGAGATTTCACGAATTTCACCTATATACTGCACAACTGATTTGGCCCGCTCACTGATATCTGCTGCTGATAAGGATATCTCCCACCTTGAATGGGGGGAATTTGCATTAAATATGTCATGCGTAGATTGTAAATAAGGCAAATCTGATCCGAAAACATCCTTACATGCTTCTGTTCGGCCACCGCTATCTGCATGATAAAAAGCCGTAATCGGTTTGCCGTCATAAAAAATAATCTGCCCTTTGGTTTCATTCACAGCTTTATTGGTTCTGGCATTTTCAGCATCATAACCGCCATACACTTGATCACCAGAGTTTGCACCAATATCAAAGCCATATTTTTGCCATTTGGATAGGTTTGCAACTGTATAAGTTCTGGCCGCAACTGCTTGAGCCTTTAATACTTCTTCATGCCAGTTTGGCGGTACTTCCTTTGGTATAACGCCATATAAATACTCTTCCAGCCCAAGCTCATTTACTACCTGAATATTGCCCTTGCCAGCTTGTGTCATTTCCAGCATACCCCGATATCTTCGGCCTTCTATAGCGATCAGGCCCGCTGGGTCATTACTCGTCAAAAACACTGGCCTTTCCATAGTGCAAGGAAGAACGAGCCCCGGACCTTTCGTATTTCCTTTAACTGAGATTAAGCCAATACCGTTTGAGGATTTATTTTTATTTGAAACCTTAACCCAAACCGACCAACTTCCGTCGAAAAACAGGTAGCTTTCTACATTATCCTGTGCTAATTGTGTCGCATATTCCAGAGCATCCCGTTTATCCTTGATACTATTCTTCTTAGATGCAAAATCTGTTAAATCAGCACTGTAAACCTCTAACAAAGTATCTGAAAAATCCATTACTGTAATGGAGTCCTGCTGCGTTTTAAACCCTACTCTAAAGCCGTTATCTGAATATAGACAGTACGAACTACGGGCAGAACCGTTATAAAAAAGACCTACCTTTATCTCAGTTGGAACAAATTCCATCGATTGTCCTTTAATAGGAGTAATAACTACCGTCAAAAATATTATCAAGCAAAGTAAAAGACATCTTCTCATATTATTAAAGCCTACTCTCATAAAAAAGTTGATTATTCACTCTTATTTTTATCAAGATGTTCATAGGCCCTGTCTGAAACAACTCTGCCACGTGCTGTTCTGAAAATATAACCCTCCTGAATAAGATAAGGTTCATATATATCTTCAATAGTCGAAATATCTTCATTAAGTGTTGCTGCAATCGATTCAATACCAACTGGTCCTCCATCAAATCTATCAATGATAGTTAGGAGCAATTTTCGATCATTTTGATCAAGGCCGTAGGAATCAATTTCTAAAAGTTTTAACCCTTTTTCCGCAATAACCGTCGTAATTATTCCATCTCCTCGAACCTGTGCAAAATCTCTGATACGCTTGAGTAACCTGTTAGCAAGCCTAGGAGTGCCCCGGGAACATAAAGCTATCCGTTCGGCAGCTTTATGTTCGATGTCAACCTTTAAAAGTGCTGCTGACCTCTTTATAATTGTTACGAGGTCAGGCATTTTGTAAAAGTCCAAATGTAAGCTCACACCAAAACGATCTCTTAGGGGCGATGTTAATTGTCCTGCTTTAGTAGTAGCTCCAACTAAAGTAAAAGGACTTAAGTTCAATCTCATTGATCTAGCACTGGGGCCTTTCCCAACCATGATATCCAAAGCGAAATCTTCCATGGCAGGATACAGTATCTCTTCAACACTCGGGTGAAGTCGATGTATTTCATCTATAAATAACAAATCTCTATTCCCTAAATTCGTAAGAATTGCTGCCAAATCTCCCGCCCGTTCTATCGCAGGCCCTGAGGTAATTCTTATATTTACACCAAGCTCCCTGGCTATAATATAGGCTAAGGTGGTTTTCCCCAAGCCCGGAGGACCAAATAGAAGAACATGATCCAAAGCTTCGCGCCTCATTAAAGCTGCTTTTATAAAAATCTTAAGATTTTCTTTAACACGATCCTGGCCAATATATTCATCAAAGCTTAAAGGCCTTATATTTTTTTCATATTCAAATTCCTCATCGTTCTTCAATGCCGGAGTAACAATTCGGTCGTTCAACCTTCCCACCCTTTACTTTGACAATTTTTTTAGGCAAGTTTTTATTATATTTTCTGCAGAATCATTGCTGTCTATCGAATCATCATCTATTGCTAATTGTATTTCTCTGGGATTGAAACCTAAAGAAATAAGTGCTTCTTTTGCTTCAAAAATAGAATTATAAATACCCACGTCGGTCTTTACCGGTAAATCTTTTATACGGTCTTTTAATTCAATAATGATTTTTTGGGCTGTTTTTTTACCGATGCCCGGTACCGTTACAAGGGTTTTCACATCTTCGGACAATATACTTACTTTTAATTGTGCCACATCCATTAAGGAAAGAATGGAAATTGCCGCCTTGGGACCAATTCCAGGCACTCTATTCAATAATATATATGCCTGCCTTTCTACCGCGTCATAAAAGCCAAAGAGTTCCACAGCGTCATCCCTTAACACCATTTGTGTATAAAGCTTTAACTTGTTATCCTGCTTGGTTTTTATTTTATTGTAAGTGAACATTGAAATAGTAAGCTTTAAGCCCCAGCCACCAGTGTCAATTACTGCAAAATTAGGTTCTAAATGAACCAACTTACCTTCTAAATAATCCAGCATACCTAAAATCCTCTTTTATCCACGATATTTTGAAGCTTGTATGAGTTCATGTGACATAAGGCTACTGCTAAAGCATCAGCAGCATCATCAGGCCTTGGCAATTCTTTTAGATTAAAAAAAATCTTAATCATCTGTTGAACCTGAAGCTTATCTGCTCGGCCATAACCAACCACTGCTTGCTTTACTTGTAAAGGTGTATACTCAAAAACCTCAATGTCAGATAAAGCTGCGGCAAGAACTGCCGCTCCCCGTGCTTGTCCTACGGAAATTATCGTCTTTGCATTTTTATTAAAAAACAATTCTTCAACAGCTACTGCATCGGGTTTGTGCTTTTGTAAGAGTTCAGTATAACCCTCATATATCTTTTTTAATCTATAAGGCATTTTAACCCCCGGAGATGTCTTTATTACTCCGTATTCAATAACATAACAATCACTTTGATTGCCAGAAATAAGGCCATATCCGCTGATAGCTATACCTGGGTCAATCCCCATAATTAACATAAAAATCACCCTTAATGTAATTCTACATCTAAGGGTGATTTTCCTTCTTAACCATAAAAGCCGTTAATTTGTTAAACCTTCTCTGATTTTTAAAAATTCCTGTTCATCATTGATAGTAAGACCTTTTTCCAAAATCAGCCTGTCGTCTTCCCTTAACGTATCTGCGATAATATCCGTTCGTTCCACAAGAGTGGACTGTATGCCCGGAATTCCCTGAAAGAAAGCTACATACCCATTCTGTATACCAATATAGTAATGATTACTACAAATGCCGTGTATTTCCCTTTTTAATTTAACTTCATCCGGTGTAAAACTATCAATCTCCCAGTCTCTTTCATGCTGTTCTAATTCACTTTTTGTATACCCTATATATTTATCATCAAGATATTTTTCTTCTGTTATTTCATCACCGCATCCCACATAATATGTTAAATATATCAATTTTGCTCCGGCATTAAGTTTTACTTCTTGCATTTTAGATATATTTTGCTCTAAGTAGTCGGGGTTAGCATTTCCGTTAGGACTTTTTATAGACAAAAAAGTCTTTAGATACCCATAACTAAAGCTTATAATAATTATGAAGATTACCACTATGATATACCTGAAAAAGTATCTAGGCATACATATTCCTCCTTTAGCTCTTCAGATGAATAGTATGCCCGTTTAATACATAATTATACAATTGTTTACATTTTATCATTTACTATCAGGATGCTGCCGAAGGTTCATAATTCGTATATACGTTTTGAACATCATCGTGTTCTTCCAATACTTCAAGTAGTTTTTCCAACTTTTCATTTTCCAACTCGGGTAAAGTGATAGTCGTATTTGGCATGAATGATAATTCCGCTGAGAAAATATCTACATCATTTTCCTGTAAATAATTTTTTACCGCTTCAAACTGGTCAACACTCGTAGTTATCTCAATAGAATCTTCAAGTTCTTCCACATCATCTGCACCTGAATCTATAGCCAACATCATGATATTATCAACATCAATATCATCTTTATTTTCGATTAATATTAATCCTTTCTTTTCAAACATCCAGGCAACACAACCCGTCTCACCTAAGTTTCCGCCGTTCTTATCAAACAGATGTCTCATTTCGCCGGCCGTTCGATTTCTGTTATCCGTTGTTGCGTCAAGCAAAATGGCAACACCACCCGGACCGTACCCTTCGTACATAATTTCCTCATAATCGGCACCGCCAAGCTCTCCGCTTCCTCTTTTTATAGCTCTTGCAATATTGTCATTTGGCATGTTAGCCTGTTTTGCTTTTTCAATTATATCCTTGAGACGCGAATTGGTATTTGGATCGGCCCCGCCTTCACGCACTGCTACAATAATCAATTTGCTAAACTTAGTATATATCTTTCCTTTTTGAGCATCCATTTTAGCTTTTTTATTTTTAATATTTGACCATTTTGAATGTCCTGCCATAGTAAGTTCACCCCCTTTAACTGATATTAAAAATAAATATTTAACAAAGTTTTAACTCTGGCATCTGCGGCGGTCGTCGCTTATGTTCACTTTTTTTATATAAAGTATTTATTCGATCTTTTATTTCAGAGGTTACGGTTTTGTCGGTTAAAATATATCTATCCAGCTCATCATATGTTATCCCCATTTCTTCTTCATCGGTTTGACCACTCCAAAGCCCAGCTGTAGGTGTTTTATCAATGATTCTTTGTGGAATGCCAAGATGTAATGCAAGCTTTCTTACATGACTTTTTACAAGATTACCGATAGGCCATAGATCTGCTCCACCATCGCCGTATTTTGTAAAATATCCCACCGTTAATTCGCTTTTATTTTCAGCCCCCACCACAAGATAATTGTTTATACTGGCGTAATAATAAAGGGCTATCATCCTGAGGCGAGGTTTTATATTGGCATTAGCTATATGATTTTCGCTTTTATCCATTAATTTTAAAAACTCGTCATAAACACTATCAAGTACAACAGTGTAATATCTTATATTAAATTTATCTGCTACCAAGCTTGCGTCGATCTCATCATTTTTATCACTGTAACAGGGCATTATAAGGCCAAGCGCATTTTCCCCAAAAGCCTTTTTACATAAGACACTGACTACTGCCGAATCAATTCCCCCACTCATACCAAAAACAGCTCCATCGGCCTCGGCTTTCTGGACATGCTCCTGCAACCAGTCTACCAAAGAGTTACACAGTTCATTAACATCCACTATAATCACTCCTTAAAAAGCATCATAAAATGCTGCTCGTTTTAAGAATTGTATTGATCAATATAATAAGTTCCAATCCATTTTATCCTACCATCACCCGAAGTTATATTCAAGATAAATTGCTCTATATCTAGTTTGTAGCTTAGCGGAACATATATCCTCATTATTACTTTTTCTGTATAGTTGACATTTTCAATGTAAATGTTTTTTTGACTCAATTCCCACTGTAACTTTCCAAGCATATTATAATCGGTAGTGATTTCATATGCATTACTTTTAATTCTTTTAATAATTTTAGAATTTTTTAGTCCTATTGATGCACTTTCGCTATATGCCCGTATAAGCCCACCTGCTCCTAACAATATTCCTCCAAAATAACGGGTTACAACAATCAAGACATTTTTAACTTTCTTAAATTTGGCCACCTCTAAAACAGGTTTGCCAGCAGTGCCAGAAGGTTCTCCGTCATCACTGAACTTTTGTATTTCATCGTTTAAACCCACTACATAAGCATATACATTATGTGTTGCATCCCAGTATTTCTTACGGTATTTTTCGATATGGTCTTCGGCTTCTGAAATATCTTTGACAGGTACAACATTGGTAATGAATTTAGACTTTTTAACCACATGCAAACTTTCCGAAGGTTTTGCCACTGTAAGGAATTCATCTTTGTTCACCAATATAACCTCTTTCAATGTTCTTACCAAAAAAACACAGTCAGTTTCTAAATTTCATTATAACACAAAAGCAACCTTCGGACTACATTTGCACCATAAAGTCTCTATTGTGTACCCCATCAAGCTTTATTTCATTAATTTTATTTAGTAAGACTTATCACACAGTCTATGTTCATGTTTATCCTATAACTATGGTTACATAAGCAAGGCTTGACTTCCCAGTCTTATGTTTTATATTTATTAGTTTATAATTCCTGCATTTAGTATTTTTTGAACGAGTAATAGGACTTTATTATATTTTATTGTTCCTGAAAAAAATTCTATCAATATGGATTAGTCTGCTGCTGTGTGGAGTTCAGGGAGTATGAGACTTAATTTTGTTCCTACTTGGCCATTACAAGTAAAAGAGGACTTTCTAAAAATGAAAGTCCTCTTATAGCATATTATTTTGAAAAAACATGGCTTCCTATAGTTGTTATATATGGTCTGGTTCTTACCCATTGGTCATTGGTCTTACTGGGATTAAAAAAAGTAGTTGCGCCTCCGGTTGGGTCTACACCGCTTAATGCATCCGTAACAGCTTTTCTTGCAGTTTCATTAGGTGTTAAGTTAATTTGACCGTCTAATACAGGACTGTATTGATAATAACCGTCAACGACCTGAAAAATTATCTCAGAAATGCTCTTTGGGTAATTAGGGTCCTTTAGCCTGTTTAACACAGTAGCAGCTACTGCTACTTGGCCTGAATAAGGCTCCCCTCTTGCCTCGGCGTAAACTAATTTGGCAATAAGCTCTATATCCCTGGCGGAAAATCTTCCGATGCTACCGCGATATGATGTATTGATATTCAATGTACGAAACGTTTGAGGGCCGGCAATACCATCAGCTGCGATTCCCTTCACTTTCTGAAACCTGACCAAAGCATCAGTTGTCATGCTTCCGAATACACCGTCAGCATATCCCAACCAAAATCCATGAGCATTTAATAGTTGCTGTAGCTCAGCTACATCATCTCCAATATAACCTTCCATTAACATTCTGTCACCTAATTGTGCTGCCAGGACAGCAGGCGTCACAATCAAAAATAATGTTAATACCAATAAAACCTTAGCTATTTTTCTTTGCATACTTTCCCTCCTTTTGTTTTTCACCAAACCCGCAAAAAATCAAGTAGATTTGGTTGAAACTATGTGCGGCCTTTGTAGTGGATGCTGTTTGCCGCAAATCGGTCTTTTACCGAAGAAGAGATGTTGAAATTATAGCATCCATTTATCAGCTTGGCAAAAACCATAGGTCGGGAAAATATGTCGTATTTTGTTTACAATAAATATATTATGTTATAACTGCTCTACTGTTTAGTTTTTCGTATAATAGCTTAATGTATCACCATCATGGTTTTTGATGTAAATTAAGCAAATATCGAACTTTTCATCCATAAATATGGAAACATGGGCGAAATTTCACGCTTTATGATGTTATATATAAAATTTCTATAGCATCCATTCTCCGGTAGAATAGTTAATATTTTATCGAAGGCCTCAATAAGCTCCCACAGGCCCTGCACTGATTATTGCTACATCGTATTTCATGTCTTGACTCCTTAAACTTTATGATTTATTTTATTTTGCCCCTAGGTGGATTTCTTAATAGAAAGAAAAAACGGGTTCAAGAAGAACCCGCAGATCGCTACAATGCGAAAAACATAATATTTTGGTATGCTCCCTTATATTGCTCTTTCAATAGATTTTAATTTTTCATAAAGCAGCTTAAGCTCTTGACGTTCTAGATTAACTCTATATAGTTCACTTAATTTGTTTATGATTTTTGCATACACCAAAGCTGCATCCTTTTCGGATGGCCCTTGCACGTCATATACCTTTACTTCACCATGTTTTAGATCGAAAAACTGATTAAATTCAGGAGTATGGACTTCTATGTCATATCTTTCCAATAATATATTTTTAAATACTTCCATCCCCTCGGGTTCACCATGGACTAAAAATACTTCCTTGGGCTTTTGCTTAAAAGAGTCAAACCAGCGTAATAGAGCATTTTGATCCGCATGTCCTGAAAATCCATCCAAATTGTGGATTTGCGCATTTACAGCGATATGCTCACCATGTATTCTGACCTGTTTTTTACCGTCAACTATCTGCCTTCCAAGAGTTCCAGGGGCTTGATATCCAACAAATACTATTGATGATTCTTCACGCCATAAATTGTGTTTTAAATGATGTTTTATCCGACCTGCATCACACATACCACTGGCAGATATGATTATGGCACCGGTTTTTATGTTATTTAGTTTTATTGATTCTTCAGCAGAACGAGTCATTACAATTCTTTTTAAAATGCCTGGAGATTGCCATATTTTATCAAAAGCAGCTTTTGTTTCTTCGTCAAAATAATTTACACTTACTTTAAATATTTCACTAGCAGAAATGGCTAAAGGGCTGTCAACATATATTTTACAGTCCGGCAAACAACCTGCTAAATCCAGTTTACCCAGATAATACAATATGTCCTGCGTTCTTTCTACAGCAAAGGCAGGTATTATGACATTACCACCTCTAAGAAAGGTGGATTCTATAATTTGCAACAATAATTCTTGTTTATCTCCTAAATTTTTATGCAGCCTGTTACCATATGTTGTTTCCATAATTAAGTAATCAGTCTCTTCAATAACAGTGGGGTCTTTTATTATAGGTTGATTTAAGTTACCTATATCACCTGTAAAAACCAATTTTGTCTGATAAGAATTTTCCTTCACCCATATTTCGACAATAGACGAACCCAGTATATGTCCCGCATCTTGAAATCTTACTGAAATCGTAGGAGTTAAATCTACTTTTAAGTTATAATCCAAAGTTGAGAATTGCATCAGAGCTCTTTTTGCATCTAAATGATTATATATTGGCTCAATCAAAGGTTCTCCAGCCCTAGCCAGTTTTCTGTTTTTTCTCTCTACTTCCAATTCCTGAATATGACCGCTGTCAGGGAGCATTATAGAGCATAAATCAGTTGTTGGTTTTGTGGAAATTATGGTTCCTTTAAAACCTCTTTTAACAAGTTTTGGAATTAATCCGCTATGATCTATATGGGCATGTGTAAGTAATACATAATCAATTTCATTTGGTGCAAAGTTGAATTCTCCGTAATTTATTTCCTTTAAATCCTTGGAGCCTTGAAACATCCCACAATCTACCAATAATTTTGTGTCCTCTGTTTCTATCATATGACATGAACCAGTAACGGTTTTGCAAGCTCCGTAAAATGATATTTTCAAAGCGACCCCCACCTTTTATTTCATTTTATTTAGTAATAGTTTGACTATCAAAGTATTTGATATAAGAATGG
>CAZFME010000015.1:12125-27983 GCA_964520055.1 uncultured Clostridia bacterium | reverse complement strand
GCCATAGCCCCTGCCAAGTGAGCAACTTCTATGGAATGATGCAATACATTTTGACCATAGCTGGTCCTATAATATAATTTTCCAAGATGCCTTATAAGATCACTGTGAAGCCCGTGAATACCTGTATCGAAAGTTGCTTTTTCTCCTTCATCTCTTATTATGTTATCAACTTCTTTTTGAGCTTTTTCGACCATTTCTTCAATCCGGGCCGGATGGATTCTTCCATCCAAAATTAGCTTTTCCAAAGCAATTTTAGCCACTTGACGTCTTATGGGGTCAAATCCGGAAAGAATAACTGCCTCCGGAGTATCATCAATAATAAGATCAATACCGGTAAGTGTTTCCAAGGCCCTTATATTTCGACCTTCTCTTCCAATAATACGGCCTTTCATTTCATCATTGGGTAAGGTAACTACTGATACTGTAGTTTCGGCAACCTGGTCAGCCGCACATTTTTGAATGGCACAGGATATAATTTCCTTTGACCTCTTTTGAGCTTCTTCTTTCGCCTGGGTTTCTATCTCCTTAATCATCACTGCAGCATCATGGCGAATCTCGTCTTTAATTTTGTTTAATAAGAAATCTTTAGCTTCCTCGGTTGTTAATGCTGAAATGCGCTCAAGCTCTGCAAGTTGCTGTAAATATAATTCGTTTACTTTCTCGTGGATTTGGTTGATTTCATTCTGTTTTTTTGATATATTATCTTCTTTTTTTTCAATAGCTTCAATTTTTCTGTCAAGAGATTCTTCTTTTTGAATCAATCTTCTTTCAGAACGTTGCAATTCGTTTCTTCTCTCGCGCTGCTCTTTTTCTGCTTCATTTCTAAGTTTTAATATCTCCTCTTTAGCTTCTACGAGGGATTCTCTTTTTATAGATTCGGCTTTGTTTTCGGCATCTTCTAAAATCCTTTTAGCCGACTCTTCCGCCGAGTTTATTTTAGCTTCAGCGATGTATTTCCGGATGAAGTATCCGGCGGCTAAAGCTATTAATCCAGTAGTTAAAGCAACTATTATGTTTACACTGTTGATACTGTTTCACCTCCTGTAACATATAAAACAATAAAAACCGAGGGGAACTCGGTTTTTATAATTAAATAGAGAATACTCTAATTTAATTTACAATCGTGCCCCCAAACCGTCAAGATTAAAACAAAACCTAGTTTCAGCACCATTTCAATTTTATACTTTTTTAATAATCATGTCAAGAAAAACAAAATATAAGCAAAAGCCAAGGTATTAGAAAGTGTAGTTACTGTTCCAAATTGTACACCGTCACTTCACTGACCCCGTTTTTTAATTCCACTTTATAAGTTAGGTCGGCTATTTCACTCAAGTATTGATTGTGAGTTACCATAATTATTTGACGGTTGAAAACATCGCTTATTTGTTTCAAAAATTGTGCTACATTACTTATATACTCGCTGCTGACATGTTTTGCCGGCTCATCTAAAATAAGCGGCCCATCTTTATATGTATCAGTACTTTGAATAACTGCTATTCTAAGAGCCAATGAAATAACATCAACGATTCCCCCACCCCTGGCATCTTGAGGTTTTGTTTTAATTTTTTCATTATCGTAAATTGATATAACGTAAAATTCGGCACTGGTTTTGCCACGAACCTCGTTTAGCTCGATTTCAAATTCTAGATTGGGGCCGAAAACAAATTGCAGACAATGGGTAACTAACATCTCAATTTGTTGCTTTATTTGTTCTCTGGCATATTCAGAAGTTCTTTGCAGTAAAAATCTTACCTGTTCCAATATGTCAATTAAGTCTGCTATTTGCTCAAGCTCACTTTCTTTAACAATTAGGTCCTTCTCCAGTTTTTCTTTAATGCTTTTTTTCATCACATACTCAACGATTAATTGCTGAGTATGTTTTTCAATATCAATTATAGCTCCGTCAAAATCATGGGTCATGTTTGCACCTCAATGTTTTCAGGAAGCATATTTTTTGCTTTTTTCAACAAGTCCTTGATTTCGGCACTAAGTTTTTCAATTTCTTTGTCTAACTCTTCAGGTTTTACATTTAGTTTGGCAAGTTCATCGAGAAGAGATTGTCGTTGTTTTTGGAGTTCTTCCAGGCGCGCTTCAGCCTTATATCGCATGGCCTTAGCCTTATCTATTTTTTGTTTTAACTCATGAATCTCTTTTTCCGGATCCATAATTTTCACCTCTTAAAAGAATCAGTATAGTATATCTGAAACTATTTTCTGGGTTGTTTCTTCATCTATCGGTTTTAAGCATGTGGGACATATGGAAAATTTTTCAAGCACATGGCTGTATTCTTGTGCCATTATACTTATATTGATAATAACTTTTTGTAAATAGACCTCTCCTTTTTTAATCGATGATTCAACAGCCGCTATTGACTTGTTCATATCTTGAAACAAGGATAGTTCTGACATCTTTTGTGATAAATCATGGAAGTAATGCTCGGACTTTTGTATTTGATCATATCTATTCATTTCTTTTTCTTGAAGATCAAGCTGTTTATTTATCGATTGCCATTTGCCATATATTGATAAATATTTTTTTATAACTTCCAACATTTTTTCGGCTTCTGATAAAGTTTTATCAGCAATAGAAACATCCTCAGTGTTGCTCAGAATTATTTTAGTACGTTCTGTGTTTTTATCGTTATTTTTAATATTATCGTTAATATTTACCATTCTGCCCAGCTTTCTATTTAACTCTAAAACAGTAAAGTAAGAGTCTTCCATCAATGCTAGGTTTTGTGTTATATTGATAATTTCTTGTTCGGCTTTTATGGAAGTGGTAACTTGTCTGAGTTTTTGCATCAGTTCACATAAATATTGATGCTTGCTATTTAGTGCATCGATAAACATAATATTTTTTTCTGCTGTATCGATAAAATTAAGCTTGAGCAATATACTCTCATTTTTTTTGATTTCATAATCCGTCGGCTCAAGATCCTGTCTTACTTGTGCTAGTTTTGACAGACAGGATTTTTTTTGCTTCAACTTTTCCAGGGTATTTTTAAGGCGGGATATTCTTTCGGCAAGCACCTTAATATCTTTGTACGATTGCAATTCATCCTTTAAAGCTGTTATGTCTTTTCCCAATAATTTATGCCGTTGCTGGGCATCAACAAGATCTTTTAAGGTAGTTCTCTGAGCAGCATCAATAATGTGAATACCAACAAGCCTTCCCAATGCTTTAGCCCTATTGCTCCCGCTTTCCGACATAAGGAAAGGAGCTTCCAGCTGTTCTGCGAGATTTACTGCCGATTTTGCATCTCTGTCTATATATATCTTGGGTATACCGTGTGCGCTTATTATCTCTAAAGGAACACTGTTGCCAAATCCCTCAAAAATCTGTTCTTCCCCATCTTGTTTTAATATGTATCGGTTTCGCTGACCGTCTCTTTCTCGAATTATTATTGAACCATTTTCCATTTCAAGTGTAACACGACACAATCTACAGCCCGCTGTTATAAAGTCCGTTCCTCGCGGTTCATTATATAAAACCCACTTCAGAGCTCTAATAATGGAGCTTTTACCTTGATCTGTCTGCCCCAATATTACTGTCAAGCCTTCATCAAAATTGATTTGACTTTCTTTGTGTGATTGAAAATTTTTCAATTTAAGACTTTTAATTAATCCCAAATTAGCTCACCTCTAGGCAGTCCTCATTACCCAACAGCTCTTGAGCTTTACCTATTCTCTTTAAGGCTTCCTTAATTACTTCATTTCTTAAATTTTGCTGTGTAGAAATTTGTTCAAGAATGCGATTGATATCAAAAGTATCATATTGACCGGTAGAATAAACACTTTGAATGAACTCCGAAAGTTTTTTTTCTCTAAAAGACAATGCTTCGACTCGGGAACGATCAAGCACATCTTCACCTGGCAATGCATTTGTAAGATGAATTTCCTCTATGTTTATTTCATCTTCTAGATTTAAAATTATCACTTTGGGCATTCTCAAAAACTCATTTAAGCTGTTATTAATTCTTACTAGGCTGCCTGGGTTTATAAAGTATTTTTTGTCGATATATTTGGTGTTAAAACCTGTATGATAATGCCCGCTCAAAGTTACATCAGCTTCTGTTTTAAGTATTTCATCAATCAAAGTATAAGCCATACCCTCAAAAAATGGCTTTTCCAGAAGCATTCCATGAACCATATGTATGGCAATATCCACATCTGGGTCCTTTTTTACCATATAGCTTTTCTTCCCATAGTCCGCATCAATACCATAAAAGTAATGCTGGCCGGTAATTTGTATTTTTTTATTATTTTCTTTAAAAAATAGTTTTTCTCCAGGTCTTAATAATCTAATAACATCAGCTCCATCTAACAAGCCCAGCATTGTTCTATTTAAAGTAAGTGGATTTTGACCGTATATGTCGTGATTGCCTGCTACAGCATAAATAGGCAATGAATACTTGCTTATTAAAAGTATTAAATCCCGAACTAAAGAAGGTGAAATATCAGGTCGATCAAAGATATCCCCGCCATGCAGCAATATATCAACATTGCTTCTTTGAGCAATATCAAAAACTTCCTCTATTTTTCGGTACAATGTTTCTGAAAAACTGTCTTTTCTATTTTGCGGATTGGTGCCACGAATGTGGGTGTCTGTAAAAAAAAGGATTCGCATTTTATGCCCCTTCTTTAGATTTAGCATCTTTTTTAAGTTCAGGCTTGACCATATTATATTTTTGCTTTATTTTTTGCTCTACCTCCCGTAATATTTCCGGGTGTTCTCTAAGGTATTGTTTGGCATTTTCCCGACCTTGTCCGAGCCTTTCTTTTTCATAGGAGTACCAGGCACCGCTCTTTTGGATAAACCCTTCCTCCGCAGCAAAGTCCAGCACACATCCTTCTCTTGATATACCTTCACCGTAAATAATATCAAATTCTGCTTGCTTAAAAGGGGGGGCGACCTTGTTTTTGACTACCTTAACCCTAGTCCTGTTTCCCAACATCTGATCACCCTGTTTTATAATCTCACTCCTACGCACATCTAGACGCACTGAAGAGTAAAATTTTAAAGCCCTGCCACCCGGGGTAGTTTCCGGATTACCAAACATTATCCCAACTTTTTCTCTAAGTTGATTTATAAAAATAGCTGCCGTATTAGATTTGCTGATAGCTCCGGATAGTTTCCTCAGAGCCTGGGACATAAGCCTTGCCTGTAAACCTACATGTGCATCCCCCATCTCCCCGTCTATTTCAGCTTTAGGGACAAGAGCTGCCACCGAATCAACAACTACCACATCTACGGCCCCGCTTCGAACTAGAGCTTCTGCTATTTCAAGAGCTTGTTCACCGGTGTCAGGCTGAGATATCAATAAATTATCCGTATCTACACCTAAATTTTTGGAATAATTTGGATCGAGTGCATGTTCAGCATCGATAAATGCGGCTATACCTCCGTTTTTCTGTGCTTCAGCTATTATATGCAGTGCCACGGTAGTTTTCCCGGAAGACTCCGGACCAAATATTTCTATTACCCTACCCCTGGGAACTCCGCCAATCCCTAAAGCTATATCCAGTGGCAAAGCACCTGTTGAAATAGCCTCAATATTAAATCTTGCCGCAACTTCCCCTAATCTCATTATGGAACCCTTGCCAAATTGCCTTTCAATTTGCGTAAGAGCCATTTCTAAAGCCCTTTGTTTTTCAGCCATATACAACCCTCCAAACATTTGTTCTTAATATATTATATTAATATATTCGGGCTAAGTCAAACAAATTTATCAACATAATTCTCTTTATTAACCAAATTTTACATTGTATAAATCGGTATAAACCGGTCCTCCTGGTAATAAATCGCTTTTCATTAAATGTATTTCCGTGACTAGAAAGGAAGCTTTAAAATCCAGAGTTTCCGCAATTTCGGGTTTAAACTTTAATGGAGGTTTTATTCTACCGATAGTTAAATGTGGTGAAAAGGGTTTTTTATCATAGAAGATATTAAAAGTATCCAGCCCCATATCTATATCTTGCTTTAGTGTCATAAGTTCCGGTTGCTCTTTTATACCGATCCATAATACTTTGGGGTTTTTAAAATTTGGAAAAAAACCAAAACCGGATAACTCAATTGGGAAAGACATGTGTTTTAGTGATATATTCTCCAGTATCTTTTTGACTGTTGAAACCTCATCAATGGAAATCTCGCCTAAAAAAGCCAGTGTGATATGAAGATTGTGAAATTTGATCCATCTTATACCACTAAAATACTTTTTTACATTATTTTGTTGTATAAAATCGTTGATACTAGCTTTAATTGAAGGACTTAAATCAATGGCTATAAAACTTCTCATCTCACATCCTCCTGCTCAAAAAAAATCCTTTCTACCTGAAAGCCTGCTTTGAAATTTGATATCTTAATTATATCAGCAGCAAATAATTGCGGTTTTTCAAGATTTTCACTTTTTTTAAAGTACAATAGTATTGCAGAGTATGGCGTATCACCTTTGCATTGAATTCCACGTATACCGGCAGCACCTGTAGTTCCGGCATTTATTGTAAGGGAATTGTTTTCCTCCTTTAAAGATGCTTTATGAACATGACCATTTAAAATTATAGGGACTAGCCCGCTTATACTTTCCGTGGATTTCGGATTATGCACTGCTAGAATATCCGGCATTTGATTTAAAGAATAAAGTTTCTCTCGTATTTTCAAATTTAACTTCATAATGTCCGTTTCGCTGGTCGAATCAATATCTGCTGCTGCAGAACCTGGATCTGAAAATCCCAAAATACTTATGCCTTTAATAGTAGTTATTTCGCCATTCAGGATGGTTACATTGTCTATGGTTTCAAGCAATTCCAATGTTTTTGGTGAGTCATGGTTTCCTGCAACAAAAACATAGTCAACCGGTAACTGCGATAGCTTTTTTATAACCATATCTTCTAAAAATGTACCATAATCTGTAATATCTCCGGTATCAATAACAAAATCAACATTAAAATTCTTGATTATCTGTTCCATGAAATCAAAAGCAGCAGGATTATTATGAATATCACTGACATGCAAAACACGGGCCATTGATTTTTCCGTTGAAATAATGTTATCCATTTTTGAAAAAACCGCTAAAATACCGTCTGACATATCTTTCAACTGTTGACCCAGCTCATTTATTTGAGAAAGGCCTTTGTTCCAAATACCGATAAGCCAGGGAGCAGCTTTTAATGTTCCAAAGTACTCAGGTTTATCAAAAGCCTTTATATCATAAGATATATAAACTAAGCTTAATACGGCAATAATCAGTAATGAACTTATAACAATACAAAATATAAAATCTTTTTTCTTTAACTTGAAGAATAAAGCAGTGAACGTGGCTCCAATTATGCTTAAAATTACGGTCTTTATAACCAGAATTTGAACGGACTTTAGCATATCTTCTCTGAATAACAAAAATAACTCGTTTTTATCATGTATCCTGTTTATGATAGTCTTTATCAAGTCTAAATCGATGTTTTGCAGTATTATATTTATAGCAACAGGTACCGTATGAGTATACGCCTTGAGAATGCCTATGGGCGGTATATTTATGGTGGTTGAGCCTTTTAATGCCAGTTTCAAACCTAAAACAAATTCCATACCCTGAAGATTTACCATAATACTATCAAAAAGATGGATAAAAGTTAAGGGCCCTATAACAGAACATATAAATATTGTAAAGGCTCTTTTCCAGCTCATTTAATCACCCAAGTTTTGTATCATTCTTCTCACTAAATGAAATGCACTATTTACAGAACGTTCTTTGATATCTATCCTCTCACCGTTGAAAAAGTGTTCCTCGACATACCCAGTATTAGAATCGGAATACCCGATATATACCAATCCTACAGGTTTCTCAGGAGTTCCCCCGTCAGGACCGGCTATACCGGTTATTGACACCCCGATATCAGAGCCTGAAGAAATTCTTATGCCCTGAGCCATCTCTTTAGCTGTTTGCTCACTTACAGCACCGTATTTCCTGATAGTATCAGTCTTAACCTGAAGTAATTCATGTTTCGAGCAATTGCTGTAAGAAACTACACCTCTCTCAAAGTATTGAGATATTCCGGGGATATTGGTAAGTTTATGTGCCATTAAACCTCCGGTACAGGACTCTGCTGTGGATATGGTTTTATTTAATTTAAATAATAGTTTTGCCACTATTTCTTCTACGGAATCACTGTCAAATCCATATAAAAAACCACCAATTCTTCTGATTACCTCGTCTTCCACCGGCTTGATAATTTTTTGAGCCGTCATCCGGTCTTTGGCTTTGGCCGTTAGTCTGACAGTGACTTCACCCATTTTTGCTAAGGGGGCAATGGTAGGATTAGTTTGCTGAGATATTAAATCTTGAAGTTCTTCTTCAAGAGCCGACTCACCAATACCGTAAAACTTCATAACTCTTGAAAAAATGGTACTATTACATATTTTTGAAAGATATGGAATAACAACCTCTTTGAGCATCGGTTCCATCTCCGTCGGAGGGCCTGGCAGCATAACTATTATTTTACCATTATTATTTAACAACACGCCAGGAGCAGTGCCTTTTTTGTTTTCTATGACATAAGCTCCATTGGGAATCAAAGCTTGCTTATAATTATTTTTAGTAATAGATTTTCCTCTATGGGCGAAAAAGCTCTTCATCTTATCCAAGGAATATTTATCAACTTTAAGTGAAAGCTTTAAATAAGAAGCTACGGTTTCTTTCGTTAAATCATCTCTGGTAGGTCCTAAACCTCCAGTTAAAATGATGATTTCAGAACGGTTAAAGCCTGTTTTAAAAATCTCCGTTAACCTATCCCGATTATCCCCAACACATGTATGATAGTAAACATCAATACCAATTTCTTGTAAAGCATTGGATATGATTTGAGCATTTGTATTAGGTATCTGCCCCAAAAGTAGCTCTGTACCTACGGCTATTATTTCTGCTTTCAAATTATATCACCCTCAAATTAACACATTTTACGATAGATAATCGATGTTAATAACATTATTCGTTTTTTTATAGAATAATCCTTTTTTTTACCACCGTGAAGGGTAATAATTATTTTGTTGAGTTGAAATTTAGTAAGTTTATGCTGCTTGAGATTTTTTTAGTAATTCTCTGAAATTGCGACCATCAACTTTTTCATTTTCCATCAAATGTTCAACTACTGTTTTTAAAACATCTTGTTTTTCCTGTATCATTTTTTCAACTATTGATTTTTGCGTTGATAATATATCAGAAATCGCTTTATGAAGTTTTCCTGATGGTAATGAATCTTTATCTACCACACTCAACTCAGACATACCAGAAAATATCATCCTTTTTGCTAAATTTACAGCCTGTTCCAAATCACTGGCTGCACCTGTACTACAATCTCCTAATAATATTTCTTCGGCTACCGCTCCGGCTAATGCTACCGCTATCTGTGATTCTAGATATTGTTTCGTGTAAAGATATATATCATCATCCGGCGTTTGCCTTATATACCCAAGAGCTTGTCCCCTAGATGTAATTGTTATGGTTGATACTGAGTTTGGGTTAAAATGTTCACTTATGAGAGCATGGCCGCTTTCATGGATTGCAATGCGCTTGCGCTCTTCCTCGGTAGGCTTTCGATTAAGTTTTTCACCCATGATAACTTTATCAATAGCCTCTATAAAATTTTTTTGGCTGATTTGCTTGCTATTTACTCTTAGAGCAAAAATAGCAGCTTCATTACAAAGGTTTTCCAAGTGCGCTCCGGAAAACCCAAAGGTTTCTTTGGCTATTTGTTCTAGATCCACATCATTGGCAAGTGGCTTACCTTTTGTATGCAATTTTAATATTTCCAGCCTTCCCTCCCTATCCGGAAGATCAACTTTTACAATGCGATCAAACCTACCGGGTCTCATTAGAGCAGGATCAATTATATCAGGTCGATTTGTTGCAGCGATAACAAGGAGGTTTACGTCATCAGAGTAGGAAATACCATCCATTTCAACCAATAATTGGTTTAATGTTTGGTCATATTCCAAATGGCTGGTATGCCTACCTCTAGTTCCTGCCATGACCTCAATTTCATCGATAAAAATGACTCCATGTTTTTTCGATGCTTTTCTGGCCATGGTTCGTGCCCCGTTAAATAATTGTCTTACTCTCTGTGCGCCAACACCTGCATACATCTCTATAAATTCACTTCCAGAGACTGAAACAAAAATTGAATCTATATATGATGTGGCAGCTTTTGCCATAAGAGTTTTACCTGTACCGGGAGCTCCGGTCAACATTATTCCTCTAAGGGGACGGATTCCCATTTTTTTTGCTTCATCAAAGTTCTTTATGAAGTTCAATGCTTCCAGTAACTCATTTTTGGCTACTTCCTGTCCACCGATCTGATCAAAGGTTATGCCCTGATCGCTGGTAATTATTTTTGACGGATTTTTAATTAAATTGCTTTTATCCATAATGCCGTATAACATATATGCAAACCCCAACATAATAATCACAGGCAGGACATTTATACCGTTGATAAAAAGATATACCAAAAAAGCTATCCCTACGCCTATTACAATTTCAAACAACAATTCTTCTCCCCTCCTCTTCTTGTGTGTTATGCTTCTCGCTTTATAACCTTGTAAAAACCGGATTCATCAATTTTTATCTGTAAATAAAGATTCTCCGAATCTATGAACACTTTAATTTCCAAATGGCAGGATATCGCTTCTTCAGTTCCTGTATATTGTATTTCATTGAGTCTTGACTTCATTTCGGTAAACTTACCGGTCTGTAAAGCCTCATATATAATAAATTGTATCTGATTCTCAAATAAATTTCTTATTACTGAATCAGATTTGTTGGTAATTTTTAATTCAAAAGGCTGTCCTTTTAACCGGTGCTCTATTGTATCATATATTGTGTTATATAGTTCCATTAAATTATCTACATCTTTAAGAGTGAGGTATATCGTAATTTTTCCCCTTTGTTTTGTTATTTCAACATTATCTATATATTTGTTTTCAAATAGTGTATTTTCAAGAGATTTTAACACTACATTCTTCTCATAATACCACTGAAATGTTAACATCAATAACAGAAAGACAATCGATATAGCTATTATACGAAATACTTTGTTTTTATCAAAACTCAATAAAATATTCACCTCACATTTGTTTACATAATATTATTATAGCATACCATTTCCGGATTGTCCTTGAAAAAGAAAAAAGGCATTTTGGTAATGCCTTCTAGTTTAATTTTATGTGTTAAGCTAATGAGCCTATTAATCGGAAGAAGAACTTAAAAATTTCTTCTTTTAAAAATAAAATTTCTGGCTTTGCCTGTAAGACTTCCTAAATCTTTATCATTTACAACTAAATTTACTACAGCCGGGTTTCCAATTCTTATGTTAATATTATTTTCCGCTCTCCATGATTTTGATTCACCTGCACTTAATATGCCTTCATAATCCCAATTGCCGTCTTTATAAACTAAAACCCAGCACCGATCAGTAATATTATTTATAGTAACTTCAATATAATCATCATCGATCACATATACGGTGTTTTGGCTTGTATCTTCTACAATTTCCAGCATTACTTCCGTATCTTCTACTACAGGATGCATCTCTTCAATAGGTGGTTTTTCAATCTCGTCTTCAGACAAATCCTCTTTAACAGGTGTTTGAGTAATTGGGGGCACATCTCGTGGGGGTTTTCTCATCCTAAAAGCCCGTATAGATATTATGGCAAATATAAGAATTGCTATCGTTAAAATAACAACACCCATTTTTTTATAGTTTAGCCTTGCGTAGTCACTTAGATTGCTTGAAAAAACATCTGACTTGATCGTATCTTGTGTCAATGACTTGACTGGAGTTTTCTCTTCCTCCAGTTCACTTATCTTTTTATACAGTTCAATAATGGTATCAGATTCAAGACCAACGCTATCAGCATAGTTTTTTAAAAAACCTTTGACATAAACATCACCGCCGGGTATTATGGAAAAGTCACCGTTTTCTATAGCTGTTAAGTATCTGACTCTTATTTTTGTTTCTTTCTGTATTTGCTCTATAGATATATGGGCCTGTTCTCTAGCGTTCTTCAAATATTCACCGAGTTCTTTTGAAACTTTTATGTCATCAATATTAAAGCTCAATTTATTCCACCTCCCACATTTCTATATTTTTAATGTAAAAATATCATATCTTTGAGGATGGTTTCAACATAACTAACTATTTAAGTATTTATCAGTATTTTCTCTGGTAATTAGTATTTCTCTGGGTTTGGTGCCTTCATACCCACCTACAATTCCTCGTTCTTCCATTTCATCGATAAGTCTAGCTGCTCGGGCATACCCTATTCTCAGCCGTCGCTGCAGCATGGAAATAGAAGCCTGACCGCTGTCCAAGACAACAGATACTGCTTCTTCAAACAACTCGTCAGTATCCTCATACCTTTTATCAACCTCTATTTTATTAAAGTCAGATAGGTTCTTTTCATATACCGGTTCTTTCTGCTGTTTACCATAATTGACCAGCTTTTCTACTTCTTCTTCAGATATATAAGCTCCTTGAATTCTAACAGGCTTAGAAGCTCCTACCGGAAAGAAAAGCATATCTCCTTTACCGAGCAGTTTTTCAGCACCAGCCATATCTAATATGGTCCTGGAATCAACTTGAGATGATACTGCAAAGGATATTCTTGATGGTATATTTGCTTTGATCAAACCTGTAATTATATCCACCGAAGGCCTCTGGGTGGCAACCACCAAATGGATTCCGGCAGCTCTTGCCATTTGAGCCAACCTACATATACTATCCTCGACCTCTCTGGGAGATATCATCATTAAATCAGCTAATTCATCTATTATTACCGTTATTTTCGGCATTGGTTTTTCTTGATTCAATTCATTGTATCTGATTATATCCCGGACGCCTTCTTTTGCAAAGGTTTGATATCTTCTCTCCATTTCTGTTACCATCCAATTTAAAGCCAAAGCCGCTTTTTTAGCATCTGTAACCACAGGAGTCAACAGGTGTGGAATGCCATTATATACAGCAAGTTCGACAACCTTGGGATCTATCATCATAAACTTAACTTCGTTAGGATGTGCTTTAAATAAAATACTGGATATAATGGTATTGATACAAACACTTTTACCCGATCCGGTAGCTCCGGCAATTAAAAGATGGGGCATGTCCGACAGATCGGTAACCACCGGGTTACCACCTATGTCCTTGCCTAGGGCTATGGTCAATTTAAATGGAGATGTATTAAATTCCGCCGTCTCTACTACATCGCGCAAATATACAGGAGATTTCTTTTTATTTGGTACTTCGATACCGATTGCTGCTTTACCTGGAATGGGGGCCTCTATTCTAACATCGGAGGCTGCTAAGCTCAGGGCGATATCATCAGCCAAGTTAACAATCCTGCTGACCTTTATACCCGGGGACGGCTGTATTTCAAATCTCGTAATAGCTGGACCGCAATTTACTTGTATTACTTTCGCCTGTAACCCAAAACTTTCCAGTGTATTTTCCAGAATTTGTGCATTGTTTAACAATTCCTTTTCACTAAAACCGCTTTGTCTCAAGGTGCTTTTACGAAGTAGAGATACTGGAGGCAGTTTATATTCTTTTTCTTCTTCATTATCATTATTTATAATAATCGGTTCTTCCCCAACTTCTTTTGCTTTCACGGGTTTTTCTGTTTGTTTTTCTTTTTGTTCCTTCGAAACTGCGTTTTCTATTTCTTCATGAGTTGAAATTATTTCCGTATTATTTACAACTTTTATGTTCTCATTTTGTATTGGTGGATTTATTGGAATGTCTTTGCTTTTGGATGGTAGTTTTATTTTTTTGATTATACCGGTCAGTGATTTCCCTGTAATCAAAACAGTACCTATGATTATAAAGGTAATCATCAGTATTGTTGAACCGGTGGTACCAAAAATACTTATTAGTAATGATAGACCTGTTTCACCCAAGATTCCCCCACCAATTCCGTCAACGCCCATATCGGCACTTTGCCTTAATCTATCCATAAAGTTCAAATCCATTAAAGTTGCATGTGTTTTTAGATGAAATAAAAAAACTGCTACCATAAAAATAATAATAAATCCAAATATACGGAAAGTTATGCTTGGCTTTTTCTTATAATATAAACAGTATATACCCGCTAGAATTATCAGTATAGGTATTAATACAGCAGCTTGACCGGAAAGACCTTTGAAGTTTTTGCTTATAAAGTTTCCCACTGCCCCAACGGCATTTGTATATATAGAAAAAATTCCAAGCACACCAAAGCTAATTAAAAGCAAACCATAAATTTCCCATCTAATATCGCTTTTTGTGTTATGTTTTAATTTTGCCATTCGTTACACCTCAATAATTTTATTCTCCACATTTTTGAAAAATCCTTTCTAGTTATATAAAAAAGGCTGTTTATTGAAGTATTATAAAAGCCAAAAAACTTTTTTTAATGCATTTAACGTAGAGTGTGATACTCCTATAGAAACCTTTATTTTATATGTATAACAAAAGAGGCCCTAAGGCCTATTTGAACGAAAATGTTATTATTTTCCCCGGTGAAAAGTTTGGATTTAAAAAATCCTGAGGATTACTACTGAGAAGCCGGACTATCTTACTTTGATTTATACCTACAGATTCTACAACTAATTTAACGCCATCAACGTTAATTTCTTTATATTCATATTTTTTATCCATTCCTTCAAGCACGATCTCTAAAGGCATTGATGTGTATAATAGCAATATAATCACCTTATTATCTATTTTTTATCATGTCATCCAATTTTTTAACGGCTGCGCCGATCCCACCGACCTCATCGATCAACCCGGATTTTACTGCATCAAAGCCGACCAAGACAGTTCCTATGTCCCTGGCAAGTTTACCGGTACTGAACATCAATTCTCTAAAAGATTCTTCATCTATATTGGAGTGCTCGATAACGAATTTAATGACTCTATCCTGCATTTTATCCAGATATTCATAAGTCTGGGGTACACCAATTACAAGACCTGTAAGCCGTATAGGGTGAATAGTCATAGTAGCTGTTTCTGCAATAAAAGAATGGTCACTAGCCACAGCAATAGGTACACCTATACTGTGACCCCCGCCCAAAACTAAGGATACAGTGGGTTTCGTCATACTCACAATCATTTCTGCAATGGCAAGGCCGGCTTCCACATCACCTCCTACTGTATTCAATATAACCAACAAGCCTTTAATTTTCGGATTTTGTTCTATAGCTACCAACTGTGGAATAATATGTTCATATTTGGTAGTTTTATTCTGTGGTGGCAGCACTAAATGACCTTCTATTTGTCCCACTATGATAATTGAATGAAAATTGCTTTCCGTCTTTGGCATTTCCAACTGACCAAGTTGTTGTAGTGTACCGGTGGCATTGTCCGTAAATGCCTGTGTATCTTGGTTTTTGGAAGAAATCATGCTGCAAATAAAGCCATCATTCTGTGACATTAAACCATCCTTCCCTATAGTTTATTTTTATTCTATGATGATTTATAATAAATATACGAAAAAAGTATGACAAAAAATTGTCATACTTCCATAATTATTGGTAATATCATAGGTCTTCTACGAGTTTGTTCAAATAAGAGCTTACCTACATGCTCTCTAACTTGGGATTTTATAGTTGACCATTCCCTGATATTTTCCTCCTGACATTTTTTCAAGGCTTGTTTAACTTTTTCACGAGCTTGCTCCATGAGCTCCTCAGATTCCCTCACGTAAACAAAACCTCTTGATATAATATCCGGGCCGGATACAACTTCAGTCGTTTCTTTATCTATGGTAACCACCACGATTAAGATGCCATCTTGAGAGAGTTGTTTGCGATCTCTTAATACTATATTGCCTACATCACCT
>CAZFME010000015.1:0-12115 GCA_964520055.1 uncultured Clostridia bacterium | reverse complement strand
AGACCGTCGACAAGCACCTTGCCCGCAGCAACCTTTCCTGTCATCTTGCCGGAATCCCTAGTAAACTCCAAAACTCTACCGTTTTCAGCAATAAAGATATTCTCCGATGGAATCCCAACTTCCATAGCTAGCTGTGAGTGGTGAATAA
The DNA here is from genome assembly GCA_964520055.1 of uncultured Clostridia bacterium. Lineage (GTDB taxonomy): Bacteria > Bacillota > Thermosediminibacteria > Thermosediminibacterales > Tepidanaerobacteraceae > DUNY01. The sequence goes on along the minus strand of CAZFME010000015.1, from coordinate 11,967 downwards.
GATGTCTGTATTCCCCGTGAACAGGAATAAAAAACTTAGGTCTTACTAGATTGAGCATGAGTTTTAATTCCTCTTGACTTGCATGTCCTGAAACATGAACACCGGATATGGCTTCATATATGACATTGGCACCTTGTTTAAATAGGTGGTCTATGGTTCTTGCCACAAATTTTTCATTCCCCGGAATGGGACTTGCTGAAATCAACACCGTATCTCCCGGCATTATTTCAACTTTCTTATGTTCAGACATGGCCATTCGGGTTAATGCGGACATAGGTTCACCTTGACTTCCGGTAGTAATTATTACAACTTTTTCTTTTGGTAAACGGTTTAATTCATCCAAATCCATCAATAAGGATTTGGGGATGGTAAGATAACCTAATTCAAGGGCAATATTCACTGTATTAACCATACTCCGGCCTACCACTGCAACTTTTCTATCATTCTTGTAGGCTGCATCAAAAATTTGCTGAATTCGATGTATATTTGATGCAAAAGTAGCTACTATAATGCGATCTGCAACAGTTTTAAAAATATCCTCAATAGTATTTCCTACTACTTTCTCGGACATAGTGTAACCTTCACGTTCAGCGTTGGTGCTATCGGATAAGAGCACAAGCACACCCTTTGAACCTAACTCCGCAAATTTATGAAGGTCGGCTTTTTCGCCATTTACAGGCGTCTGGTCCAGTTTAAAGTCACCGGTATGGCAAATTATACCGACAGGTGTATGGATTGCAAAACCTACTGCGTCCGGAATGCTATGATTAACACTGATGAAATCCACGGAAAAACTCCCTATATTAACGCTGGTCGGCGGTTTCACCACATTCATCGATATATTCTTTTTAAGTTTCGCTTCTTTCAGTTTGCCTTCTACCAAACCCAAAGTCAGCTTTGTCCCATACAGAGGAGCATTTATCTGCTGAAGCACATAAGGCAGTGCCCCAATGTGATCTTCATGACCATGAGTTATTAGAATCCCTTTTATATATTCTTTGTTTTCTACAAGATATGTTATGTCTGGGATTACTATGTCTATCCCCAGCATTTCTTCCTCGGGAAACATCAAACCCGAGTCAATAAGCAAAATTTCCTTACCGTACTGAATGACGGTCATGTTTTTGCCTATTTCGCCCATGCCTCCTAAGGGGATAATAAGCAATTTATTTTGTTCATTTTTGGACAATAAAAAAACACCTCCAACAACTTAAGCATAATTCTTGCTTTTTCTTAAATCATCATATTTTTTGTGACTACGGTCTTCCATATCGATAATAACTATATCTGGCCCTACTTTCCTTATAGCATCCCAAGACACTTCAGTATAGTTCCGATCCCCTAAAAGAAAAAAATAGGCTCTTTTTTTAGGTATTAGCAAGTAAATTATTTTACCTGAAACCTTATCAAAGACCAGATCCGAATTACCGATTACTCCGAGTCTGGCTCCATTATAAAGGTTTATTATTTCCTTTCCGCCCAATTCACTTAATCTCATATTCCTACCTCCCGTATATATTATGACCCGGAAGGTAAAAAAATGCGAAAAATTATACACCCGTATGTCCGAATCCGCCTTCTCCTCTTTCCGTTTCAAGCAAATTATAGTTTTGGAAGATCTCGGCCCGCACAACTTTGGAAATTACGAGCTGGGCTATTCTGTCACCTCTCTTTATTGCAAATTTTTGTTTACCGTGGTTTATCAAAACAACTTTTATTTCTCCTCTGTAGTCGGAATCAATAGTTCCCGGACTATTGAGCAAAGTAATCCCATGTTTTGCAGCCAAACCGCTTCTAGGTCTAATTTGAGCTTCAAAACCCGATGGAAGTTCAATTTTTATTCCGCAAGGGATAACTTTAAACTCTCCCGCCTCCAGATATGTGATTTCTGGGATATTGGCTGCCAAATCCATCCCAACAGCCCCTTGAGTCATATATTGAGGTAAAGGAATATCTTCAGCTCCTTTTACCTTACATATTGCTAGTTTTATAATACTACCCAATTGATGTTTCTCTCCTTTGCTCAGCACTAGGAATAAAATTGGTTCTTTCGTCAAATAAAGTTTCGGTTTCTGAAAATACCTTATCAGCCCTACGGTAAATCCTTGAAATACTGGGTGATAAGTTTATACGCCTAGCGTTAACTTCAACTACATCACCGACAAATACATCATCTTTTATATCTGTAACATCAACTATACAATTTTGCATGCTTATTTTGCCTAATATATTACACTGTATACCATTTACCCTGACTTTTCGGGTTGCACTGGTTATTCCAAACCCTGCCAAAATCTGTTTGATAAAACTTTTAATACCATCCCATATACCAGTTGGCTGAAATACCAAAAGTTCAAGACCATTGTAATAACCAAAAGGAACTATGGCTATTGTAGTAGGCCTTTGAGTTTTAAACCTGTTGCCGTAGCCAATATAGTGGCCTTTGGGTAAATTTTTTAGAAGTATTATTTTGGAATATATTTTGGCGGGATTATTGATTTTTAGGTTTTTTGAGGGACATAGGCCATATATTAAATTTCCTATTCTGACCATATCCATGTGCATATCCGGGTAATTTAACGCCGCAGCACTGTTGCACACATGGTTTAAAGGTATTCTAACACCTTGATCCGCCAATTGCTCTACGATTGATAAAAAAATATTATACTGCTTACGGGTGATCTTTTCATTTGCTGCCATAGAGAAATGTGTATATATCCCTTCAATATAAACATTTTCAAAGCTGGTTATTATTACTCGAACCATTTCAACAGCATGTTCGGGCAGTACTCCAAATCTACCGAAACCTGTGTCTATTTTTATATGGACAAAAGCCTTTTTATTCATTTTAAGGGCTGCATCATTAAGAGCTTGTACAACATCAAAAGAGCAAACAGTAGCTGTTAAGTCATAACTTAATACATCTTCCGCTTGTTCGGGCAATACGGTATTAAAAATAAGCACCGGTTTTTTTACTCCTCTTTGCCTCAAAAAAATACCTTCTTCTAAGGAAGATACCCCTAAATAATCGGCTCCGCTTTCAACGGCACAGGCAGCTATGGTGTATATCCCATGTCCGTAAGCATTTGCTTTAACTACCGCCAATAACCGAGCAGTGCCGAGATATTTTTTTATAGTTTTAATATTTTCGGATATTGCATCTAGATCTATATCGATCCAAGAAGTCGGATTTATCATAGTTACTACCTTTCTATTGTTTATCAAGTAAAGTATACATTAAATATGGCTTGATTTCAACTGTTATTACCCTCCTCTTGCTAATAATTCAGTGACTGTGGTGATCTGGAAACCCTGACGATTTAAATTTTCAATAACTGTCGGCATTGCTCTTACGGTGTCTTCAGTGGGATGCATAAGCACTATTTTACCGTTGCCTGCATTATCTAAGATTCTATTTACTATATATTCGACACCGGGGTTTTTCCAATCGATAGTATCGATTGTCCACATTATTAAACGATAATTCATTGAATTGGTCGCTTTAACGGTTAACTCCGAGAACTCTCCGTAAGGAGGTGCAAAAAGTGTCGTTTTTTCACCCGTTATTTCTTGTATAGCTATTTCTGCTTTTTTTATTTCATTTAAGTTTTCTTCATAGGAAAGCCGGGCATGATGAGCATGACTATATCCATGATTACCTATTTCATGTCCTTTATCGTAGATTAATTTTAATAAATCAGGGAAGTTTTCTGCCCAACGACCCTCTATAAAAAATGTGGCTTTTACATTTTTATCATTGAAGATTTTTAACAGCAAAGGTATATATTCATTGCCCCATGCAACATTACAAGTGAAAGCTATTATTTTTTTATCCTTTCTTCCTTCATAGATAGGTTTATACTTTCCAAAAGTTTGGATGTCAAAAGACGGTGTTTTGAATAAAGCCCAAGTCATTATAAGAATAAAAAGCACAGTGAGGCTCAATGTTTTTTTTGGTAATTTAAAGGTATAAAAAGTCATAAAGTACCCCTTTCTTTTATTATTTCTATGTAAATATTATTTAGAAAAAGATATTTTATGCCATAAAAAAACATAAACCGAATAATATCGGTTTATGTTTCGACGTGCTTTTTCGTCTGCGTTTCACCGAGAGCATCTTTATGTGATAAGTTTATTCTGCCTTGTTTATCAATATCAGTCACTTTTACAAGAACCTCATCACCGACTTTTACTACATCTTCAACTTTTCTAACCCTACTCTTAGATAGCTTGGATATATGAATCAAGCCTTCTTTGCCCGGCAGTATCTCTGCAAATGCTCCGAAATTAGTTATTCGCATTACCTTGCCCATATATATTCTGCCTACTTCTACATCTTGAGTGAGTCTATCAATTATTTCCATGGCCTTCCTTCCGGATGCCTCTTCAGGTGCTGCTATATATACCCTGCCGTCATCTTCAATATCAATATTTGTATTTGTCTCTGCAATTATTTTGTTAATGGTTTTTCCTCCTGGACCTATAATATCTCGAATTTTATCTGGATCTATAGTAATGGTAAAGATTCTTGGAGCATAAAGAGAAAGCTCTTTCCGTGGCTTGGGAATTACTGACAACATCTTATTCAAGATGAATAAGCGGCCTTCCTTTGCCTGTTGTAAAGCACTTTTCAGTATTTTTTCCCCAATTCCCTTTATCTTAATATCCATTTGAATTGCAGTAATACCTTTTGCTGTTCCTGCAACTTTAAAATCCATATCCCCTAAAAAATCTTCCATACCCTGTATATCGGTTAGAATCGTAACTTTATCGTCTTGTTTTATTAATCCCATTGCCACACCAGAAACAGGAGCTTTTATTGGTACACCGGCGTCCATCAGTGCCAGAGTCGAACCACATACACTTGCCATAGAACTTGAGCCGTTGGAACTGACCACTTCTGAAACTAACCTTATGGTATATGGAAAATCCTCTTCCGAAGGTATCATTGGCTCAAGAGCTCTTTCAGCTAGGGCACCATGACCTATCTCTCTTCGCCCTGGACCTCGAAGAACTTTTGTTTCACCTGTGCTATACGGTGGAAAATTATAATGGTGCATATATCTTTTTGACTCTTCAATACCCAGACCGTCCAAAATCTGGACATCACCCAAGGCACCTAGAGTCGCCACGGTAAGAACCTGTGTCTGACCTCTGGTGAACAAACCTGAACCATGGGTCCTCGGCAAGATTCCGACTTCACAGGAAACCGGTCTTATTTCATTATGTGTTCTGCCATCCGGCCTTATGCCTTCGTATGCAATCATCTTCCTTACTTCTTCTTTTAGGATTTCGTATAATACATCGGCCACTTCTTTTTCCCTTTCGGGGTAGGTATCCTGAAAATGTAATAAAGTATCTTCATTCACCTTATCAATACAGGCTTCTCGCTCTTGTTTATCATAAATTTTAATGGCCTTTATGATTTTGTCGGTAGTAAATTCCCGAACTGCCTTTTCTAAATCCACATCAATTTCTTCGACAGGTAATTCCCTCTTGATCTTGCCATTTTCTTTTACTATCTCTTCCTGGAATTCTACAATTTTTTTAATTTCTTCATGCCCATAGAGAATAGCTTTTAACATTTCATCTTCAGTCACTTCATCGGCACCGGCTTCGACCATAAGCACCGCTTCTTTGGTCCCTGCCACTACCAAATTTAAACGGCTTTTTTCCGCTTCAGCTACTGTCGGATTTATCACATATTTACCATCAATCAAACCCACCGATACGGCCCCTACAGGTCCGCCAAAAGGTATATCGGAAATGCACAATGCACACGAGGCTCCATTGATAGCGACAATATCAGGAGCATTATCCTGATCTACGGATAAAATAGTGGCTATCACTTGTACATCATTTCGAAACCCATCGGGAAACAAAGGCCTCAGTGGTCTATCGATAACTCGAGCCGAAAGTGTTGCTTTTTCACTGGGTTTGCCTTCTCTTTTAATAAAACCTCCCGGGATCTTACCTACTGCGTATAACCTTTCTTCGTAATCAATAGTTAGCGGTAAAAAATCCACACCTTCTCGGGGTTTTTTGGATGCCGTGGCCGTAACTAGTAACACAGTGTCTTCATACCGTATTATAACTGAACCGTTAGCCTGTTGAGCTACCTTACCCGTTTCTATAATTAGTTTGCGATCGGCTATTTCTGTTTTAAATTGCAACAAGAAACAATCCTCCTTTTTTGAGTTTTTAAACAATGGTTATTGTTCTACACTAAGATTGGTATTTCCTTCTTTTAAAAGTCAATTAAATATCACTCTATTCATCGAAATAAAATTTAAGCGGGGAAACCCCGCTTTATTTCCTTAACTCTAATTTTTCAATAAGATTCTTATAACGGTCCAAATCATTTTTTTTCAAATAATTTAACAAAGCACGTCTTTTGCCAACCATTTTAAGTAAACCTCTGCGAGAATGATGATCTTTCTTGTGCTGCTTTAAATGCTCTGTCAATTGGTTTATCCTTTCCGTCAGCATAGCCACTTGAACTTCTGGAGAGCCTGTATCAGTATCATGAATTTTATATTCACCTATAATTGCCTGTTTAGTTTCTTTAACCAATGCCATTATACTCACCTCCCTATTCTGCAAAATCCCCGGTTGCCCAGTAAATCGTCGGAGCTTTCAATTAACCGAGCAAGGGTTCATATTTCATAATTAATTCTATCATAACAAAATGTAAAAGTAAATTTAAATTGATTTTAATATTTTTTTGGCATTTATAATATCCCTTTGAATTTGTGCTGCCAAGTCTTTAGCTTTATTGAATTTAATTTCCGAACGTAGATTATCGATAAACATAACTTCAAGTTTTTCACCATATAATTCCAGATTGAAATCGAATAGATGTATCTCCAATCTCATATCGTTTCCAGTGAATGTCGGCTTTATGCCTAGATTTGCCACACCTTTATATATATTGCCTTTCCAAGACACAAGCACTGCATATACTCCCCTTGCAGGTAATATAAGCTCTTGTTCAAGTAAAATGTTTGCGGTGGGGAAACCCAACTTTTTACCTATGCCGTTTCCATGTTGCACAAAACCTTCAATGTTAAACGGACGTCCCATATATTCGGCAGCATTCTTTACATCGCCTTTTTTTATAAGGCTTCGAATAAAAGTACTGCTTACAGTCTCCCCTTTATGTGTCACAGGGGGAATTATAACAGTTTCTATGTCTTCCCTATAACATAGTTCTCTTAAGCTTTGAGCGGTTCCCTCTCCCTTATAACCAAATCTATAATTATAACCGACAACTACGACTTTTGCCTTGCATTTCTTTATTAATATGTCATATACAAAATTCTTATACTTGATCTTGGAAAATTCCCGTGTAAAAGGTGCCAATACAAAGTGATCAATTCCATAGGATCGCATTACTTTCTTTTTTTGTTTTAATGTCATAATAAGCTTTGCACTGTTATTTGGAGATAGTACTTTGGATGGATGGGGCTCAAAAGTAAAAATCAAGGAATCGTGATTTTTTATTTTAGAACATTGTAATAAATTTTTAATTAATTTCTGATGGCCTAAATGAATACCGTCAAAGTTTCCAACACCGCAAACCGTAAAATTGGGTATTTGTAAAGCTAATAAATCGCGATATATTTTCATGCTTTCCTCAATCCTAATTTAGAGATTTAAATACTTGTATAACAATTTGCTCTTTGCTTTTTTTTACAACTGCTACACCTAAAAATTCTCCAAAGTTGTAAACTCTGACAAATCTATCTATATGGTCTTTTAAATATTCAAAATCACCGCATAACTGCCTGCCTTTTATAAAAAAATCCCTGTCCTCCCGAGCCAATCTAACAATAGGCATGTGCTTAAAATACCTATCAATAGGAGTCAAAACCTTCTCCAATATGCCGCTTGCAGCCACTTGCTGAATCTCTTCAAGGGTAGCTGACTTTTCTATTGTGAAAGGGCCTGAACGTGTCCTAACTAAGCATGAAAGACATCCGCCACAGCCAAGCTTCTTACCAATATCTTCACAAAGAGTTCTTATGTATGTACCCTTTGAACAAATAGCCCTAATAATAGCAGTGTCTCCACTATAATCAAGTAAGTCCAGGGAATATATGTTTACCTGTCTAGGCTTTCGTTCAACAACTATCCCCTGCCGAGCAAATTCATATAGTTTTCTTCCTTTATAACGCACAGCCGAATACATAGGCGGTATTTGGAAAACTTCTCCCGTAAATTGTGTAAGAGTTTCTTCAAATTTTAATCTTTCAATTTTTACAGGACTCATATTTATAATATTTCCCTCAAAATCGCCGGTATCTGTAGTTATTCCTAATCTTATTTCAGCTATATATTCTTTGTCGTCTTCCACAAAGAATTCTATGGCCTTTGTGCCCTTTCCTACGAAAATTGGCAAAACTCCTGCAGCAGCCGGGTCTAAAGTACCGCTGTGGCCGATTTTTTTTAACTGCAACAACTTCCTTAAAAAGCTTACTACATCATGAGATGTCATCCCAGGAGGTTTCAAAGCATTAATTACACCTTTCACGAGGCTCCTCCATCATATACATCTTTACTTTATTCAAGATAATTTCGCGTGTTTTTTTCAAAGGCAGTTTTATATTGCAACCTGCAGCTCTTTTATGACCGCCTCCATTAAATTCCTCAGCTATCTTGCTTACATCAACCCATTCGTTTGACCTCAATCCTACTTTAATTATAGACTCTTCATTTTCTTTAAAAAGCACAGCTACTTCTACACCTTCAATTTCCCTAGCATAGTTTATTATTCCGTCAGTATCTTCTTCCGCAGCTCTCGCCATTTCCATCATTTCTTTTGTAATGTAAATGTTTGCCAGTTTACCGTCAGCAGATATTTCAAGGGTATCTAAAACCATTTTTAGCAAAATAATAGAACCAAGACTTCTTTTTTCATAAACTTGCCGGCTGACATAATCTGGTTTTACACCCTTGTCCACTAGTTTTGCTAATATTTTCAAGGATGAAGAAGTGGTATTGGAATACCTTATCGAACCTGTATCAGTAATAATAGATGTAAAAAGGTTAAGGGCAATATTATAATCTATTTCAACTTTTCCATCTAATAACCGATATATGATTTCTCCTACAGAAGAAGCATCACTATCGACTATGTTCAAATCACCGAAATAGGTATTGCTTTTGTGGTGGTCTATATTTATTATCATACCACCGTATTCATTCAATTTTTTTTTAAACCCTAATCGTTCGATGTCACCACTATCTAATGCTATTATCACATCATAATTATCTGAAGTCTCTTTTTTTATGAAATTACTTCCGGGTAAATACCCATATTTTTTCGGTATATTATCATTAATCACCGGCACTGCTTTTTTACCGATTTTTAACAATGCGAGAGTCGTTGCAAGAGCAGAACCAATACTGTCTCCGTCGGGAGCAATATGGGAAGTGATCATAAAGCTATCATTATTTTCTATAACGTTATAAAAAGCGGTAACATCCATCCTATTGACCCTCTTTTTCTGCTTGATCTTGGACTTTAACCTCTTCTAAAAGTTTATTTATACGGATTGCATATTCAATGGACTCATCCATTTTAAAGGATATTTCCGGTATATATTTCATTCTAATCCTACTGGCTAGTTCACGTCTAATATAACCTTTTGCATTTTTTATTACCTCAAAGTTACTATCTTTTTTGGTTTTATCACCGTAAAAACTAATAAATATTGTAGCATGACGTAGATCCTTTGTCACATCCACTTTGGTCACAGATATTAATCCATCAATGCGTGGATCTTTTAGATCATTACTTATTATTTGACTTATAACTTTTTTAATTTCTTCCGCAATTCTATCACTTCGCGAAAAATCCACTTCAATCTCACCTCAAGCCAATATTACACCTTAACCGGTTTCATTATAAAAGCTTCAAATATATCCTGCTCTTTTATATCATTGAATTTTTCCAGACCAATACCACACTCATACCCGCTCACAACTTCCCTTACATCATCTTTAAATCGTTTCAAAGAAGCTATCTTGCCTTCATAAACTACAATTCCCTGACGTATCACACGGATTTGTGAATTTCTTGTGATTTTCCCTTCGGTGACAAAACACCCAGCTATCATGCCAATTGTAGGAACTTTAAAAAGTGCTCTGATTTCCGCTTGCCCTAAAACCACTTCCTCGTATTCCGGTTCGAGCATTCCTTTCATAGCCGATTGAATATCATCAACAACATCGTAAATAATTCTGTAAGTTCTTATGTCTATTTGTTCCTTTTCTGCCATTTTTTTTGCATTGGAATCCGGGCGCACGTTAAAACCGATAATTATGGCATCAGAAGCTGAGGCTAGCATTACATCACTCTCAGTAATCGCACCCACACCACCGTGGATTATTTTAACCTGAACCTCATCGCACGAACACTTTTCCAGAGCTTGCTTAAGTGCTTCAATTGAGCCTTGTACATCGGCTTTTAATATTAGTTTCAGATCCTTTACTTCACCCTTTTGAAGCCTTTCGAATAGTTGATCCAATGATATTCGCTTAGGTGTGGTATATTCCGATTCTTTCTGAAGATTTATTTGCTTTTCAGCAATACCCTTTGCTTCTTTTTCACTAGAGACTGTAATTAATATATCACCCGCAATTGGAACCTCGGATAAACCAAGTACTTCTATGGGAATTGAAGGTCCCGCAGCTTTTATTCTTTTACCGTGGGAATTAAATAACGCCCTGACTTTTCCATAAGCTGTTCCAGCAACCATTCCATTACCAACCTTTAACGTCCCTCGTTGGACCAAAACGGTAGCGATAGGACCTCGGCCTTTATCCAGTTTAGCTTCGATGATAACCCCACGTGCCTTACAAACGTAATTTGCTTTTAGCTCTGCCATTTCAGCTAGCAAAAGTACCATTTCCAAAAGTTGGTCTATTCCTGTCTTTGCTTTCGCAGAAACATTAACAAAAATCGTATCCCCGCCCCATTCTTCGGGAATTAAATCATACTCTGCCAGCTGCTGTTTTACTCTATCGGGGTTCGCTGTGGGTTTATCCACTTTGTTTATTGCAACGATAATCGGAACGCCAGCTGACTTAGCGTGGTTTACAGCCTCCACGGTCTGTGGCATTACACCATCGTCAGCCGCAACTACCAGAACCGCAATATCTGTGACCAGTGCGCCTCTAGCACGCATGGTTGTAAAAGCCTCATGCCCCGGTGTATCAAGGAAAGTGATCTTGCGATCATTCAAATTCACTGTGTACGCACCGATGTGCTGCGTGATTCCGCCAGCTTCACCTGAGGTAACAGTAGCCTCTCTGATGTAGTCCAGGATTGAGGTTTTACCATGGTCAACGTGTCCCATAACAACCACAACCGGCGGACGAGATACAAGATCTTCTTCTTTGTCGGGGGTCTCATCAAAGAGGATATCCTCTTCAGATACTTCAACCAACTGTTCGGTCTCTATATTAAATTCTCCTGCAATAATTGTTGCAGTGTCAAAATCAACTTCTTGGTTAATGGTCGCCATTACACCAAGCTCCATTAATTTCATGATTACATCAGCTGTGGTCTTCTTCAAAGCCTCTGCCAATTCTTTTACGGTCAAGCTTTCAGGCAGGACAACTTTTGAAACTTGTGCGGCTTTGCGTTCTTTTTCAGCTCTTGCTTCAAGGCGCTGTTTCCGCTCAAGAGCCAATGCTTCCTGACGCTCACGTTGTTGATCGCGTTCACGTTCAGCGCGATGTCTGCGTTCCTGATCTTTATGCTTTTGAGCATATGTCTTACGAGAGATATCCTTCTCGATAACTTCAGGTTTCACAGGCTCAACAGGTGGACGCTGGGCAGCTGGGCGTTGGGTAGATGGACGCTGACTTGTGCGGCCACGATCAGGACTGGTCCTTGCCGCAGGTCTGCCGTCTGTTCTGCCGGCCTGAGGTCTGGATCTGTCTGCAGGTCTACCCTGC